>JAYVXI010000111.1:0-6228 GCA_043785305.1 Limnoglobus sp.
CTACATTCCGCAATTCGGGAGTGAGTTCGCGGAGGGGTGGGTGGTAAGTGCCGAAACCACTTTCCTGCTACCCGACGCCGCCACGATTGGAACCATGCCATAACGTAAATGGGTGACGCGTACGCGCTCCGCTACGAAGACTCCGCGTCGCGGCTAATTGGAGAAAACGGGGAAAACGATTCCACTTGACCAAATATGGCAGAAACGGGACGATCTGTGACAGGATGACAGCACGCCTACATTGCATAATGGGGTGAGAGAATCGTTCTAAATCTCGAAATCGACGACACTTGCGCGCGGTGTGGGCCGGTCGTTCGGGCATGGCATCCGGTTTGCATCACGTGAGATAGGAGATGTTCCTTCCACGAGGCCAGTTGCATCGCATGATTTGTCGGTAAAACCGTGCGAGCGAACCACTCGGGGAGGTGACCGCTATGGTGCTGACACCGCAACCACCGAAGATCGACTGCCCGTTTTCGATCCTCATCGCCGACGACGACGAGGGGAATCGCAAAGCACTCAGCGATCTGCTGCGCGAACGGGGCTTCACGACCGTTCTGGCCGCCGATGGCAGTGAGGCAGTCGAAATCGTGCAGGTCGAGACGATTCACCTCGTCTTGATCGACATGCACATGCCGCGACTGACGGGGTTGGAAGCGGTGCAGATGGCGCGGCAGATCAACGCGCTGTTGCCCGCGATTCTGATGACCGCCGATGCCACCCGCGACCTGATGCGTCAGGCGTTTTTGGCGCAGGTGTTCAGCGTGATTCCGAAACCGGTGAATGTGAACATCGTCCTGAATACACTCATGCGAGCGCTGAATCAGGTTTACGGACCGACCGAGCCGCATCACCCGACACTCCCACACGAGGCTGACCGATGAATGTTGTCCCGCTGAACGAAAAAATCATGGTGCAACGGCTCGAAGCCGAGGACAAGTCCGCAGGGGGCATCATCCTCCCGGACAACGCCAAGGAAAAGCCGAAGCAAGGCAAAGTCCTCTCGATGGGCGAAGGCAAACTCCTGGAAAACGGCACCCGCGCCACGTTCCAAGTGAAAGTCGGCGACCGCGTGCTGTTCACGTCGTATTCGGGCAACGAAATCACCGTGAACAACAAAGAATTCCTGATCATGACCGAAGACGACATCCTCGCCATCGTCGATTAGTCTGCGTATTTGTGTTTATAACGAGAACGCCCAGCGACACGCTGGGCTTTCTCGCGTTACACGCACACTTCCAACTTCAAGAACTGATCGGGTTCGATCTTATAGATTTGCGAGGCGATGCGGAGTGTCTTGATGCGGTCGACGTGCCAGGGGTTTTCGAGTGTTGGCAGTGCGTCCATGTAGGGGAAGTTTTCGAGTAACTCGGCTTTGATGAGCATCGCCCGCACTTTGCGAATCCGCTCTTCGCCGACGAGTTCGCAGGTCAGGAACAGCGCGTACTTTACGCGAATGACCGGTGCGCCCGCGTCGAGTTTCACTTGCCCGGCCGCGAAATGCTCGGCGACGGCGTTCAGCACGAAGTTGAGCAAATACCAGCGGTCCGCCTTGGGGATCGGCAGCATCGGGTTGTCGAGCGTCGTTCGCTTCGCGGCCGCCACGACTTTCTCGATGACGATGTCGTTGAGGAACACGTCCATCAGCGACTGTTCCATCACCGTGCGGATTTTTAAGGTGCCTTCGTCGAAGATGTTGAGGCTAACGATCACGCGGTTGAGGAACTCCTTGCGGTCCCATTCGCGTTTGGCGCGGTAGCGTCCCCAGTATCTGCCGAACAGGAACGTCGCCCCCGCAACGAGTACGGTGCCCGCAAGCTTTTTGCCGTGATCGAGCAAGTCCGCCAAGGGAATATCGTCGAAGAGTGCCATGTATCACCGGAAGGAAGGGGGAAGGGAGTAATCAATCGTTCCGACTTCGTTTTTTTAACGCGAGTGTGGTATTTGGCAATGGATCCGGTGCCTGTTTTACGCTCAGGAGTGCTTCCAGAACGCAATTGCACCGTTCTCGCATTGCGGCAGTATTTCGCTCGAAGAACTTGTCTAATTCGTAGCCAACGACATTCTTGAAGAATGCGTAAGTACTGGTCGTATCGTCGTTTGAAATTGTTCCTGTCAGTACCAACAACTTGTTGTTTCGGTATCGTCGGAGTACGGCATTGCTGGCCTGAGTCGATACCACGGCCAACACGGGGATGTAGTTTTCGCTGGAAGCATTCATCCCGAATCCTAAGTCGGCATTGGATCGTTTCGCGTCCGCACTCTTGTACCCTTGTCGTGCCTCAAAAACTGCTCCACGTAGTTGCCCAATTCGCTCGTCGTTGAGATTCAAGAACTGGCCCGAACGTCGAAGCCACTCTATCACGTTCGACTTCTTCGCCTCGTCTTGTATATGTTGGACATCGATTCGAGCATCCAGCGTCAACGTTCCTTTCGACTTGTCCTTCTTCTCAATTTCGTACGACCACACGACTTGTTGTTGGGTGAGTGCCAACGAGTCTTGGATGACAGTACGAAATAGCTGTTCGCAACCGTTCCCCAGTTGGCGGTAGATCGAAGTCATGCCGCCCGCTGCCTTGTGTGCAGCATACATGAGTTCCGAATCCAATCCGACCCAATGGTAAAACGGATCACCGCCATATTGCTTCTTGAACGCATCCAAGGAAACGCTCGTCGATCGCTCTGAACCGAATTTTGGCTTGTAATTCGCGCACTTGTCCAACGGGGCAAGAAGCAGTTCCAGATACCGAGATTCGCGTTCGCTCACGACAACTTCCCCCTTTTGGTGTCCCGTATTTCAGTCAGCCATTTCACCAGCTCACGTCCCACAACGTGACCGATGATAGGTGGAACCGCGTTGCCGATGTTCAGCATGTTCAAACTGGTAGCGTGGGGAAAAATAAATTCGTCGGGGAATGATTGAAGTCTGGCGCACTCCCTAACTGTCAATCTCCGGAGTAGTTCATAGTGAAAGTGTACCCGCGCCTTCGGGTTGGCCCTCACTGCATAAGACACTTCTCCTTTTACACTCTTCTGATCCCCTTGCCCGGCTCCTTTCGTTGCCTTTGTCGCAACGAAATACTGGCTCTGATTCGGAATACTTTCGTCGGTGACGTGTATGAGATCTTCTAAAGCGGCTTCGATGGGACGATACGGTTTGAAGAACGAAGGGGGTTTGAAGAAAGTTTGCTGTGGGATTTCGGGGAAACCTTCTAAATCGTCGCGGACGCAAACGAAGATGACGCGTTCGCGGTGCTGCGGAAGCCCATAAGTCGGACAGTAGAGGTGCCATGTTTTTACTTTGTAACCTTGCTGGCGGAAATCGTTGGCGATTTCATCCAGAACGACACCTTGCTTCATTCGAGCGAGATGTGGTACATTTTCGGCTATCACTAGTTTCGGACGATGAACCTTCATGTACTCAGAAAGTACCTTATACAGACGCCCGCGTTTTCCCTCTAACCCTTGCTTTGGCCCACACGATGAAAAATCCTGGCATGGAAACCCGCCGACCATGATTTCGGCCTTCGGTAAACTCTCGATCACTTCCGTAGACAGGTCGCACAGTTCGACTTCGTGCCCGAGGTTCAAACGGTAAGTATCGAGGGCTTTCGCGTCGTTATCGAATCCTTTAATGATTTTGAAAGGCAGGGCTTCGTAATGCTCGCCGAGGTAATTGAAACCGCCGAGTAGCCCTAAATCCAGTCCACCGCAACCACAGAAAAGAGACACAACCCCGAATGGGTCGGCGCATTGTGGTACTTCCGATTCACCGATTGAGGGGTTGCGGTATGGCTTTGTCTTAGGATTGCACCGGAACCCGAACTGAAACTTCGGAAGGGTACGTAGGGCTTTCCGCTTCGGTAACCCACTTTTTGGTCGCACAGTGACTTCCTCTACCTGACGCCTCAGATGCCTATCGAGTCGCATCTTGAGAGGCCTGCCGATACTGATGCTTTAACGAAATGTTAGTATACTCACTGCTTGAGCACTATCTTATGCGAAAAGGGATTTCCGAATCGTTATCGCCCGACTTTGCCCAACGCTTCGCGGGCGGTGTGGAGTTTCGCGCGGGCGTCTTTGACGCGGGCGGAAGTGCCGATTCGGCCCAGAGCGGGGATCGAGAGTTCGAGTTGCTCCGCTTCCAGGGTCGCGCGTTCGTGGAACTGCACGAGTTCGACTTCGCCGGGCGAGCCGACGGGGGTTTGCCGGCGGGCATCGGTGAGCGTCGGCGTGAGGCCTTGATCCATCAGTGCGGTCAGGTACTCTCCGAGTTCGGCCACGCGGTCGGCATCGTCGGCGCGTACGGCCGTGCCCATCGCGCGGCCGATGTCGGAAGTCGCTTTCTGGCACGCCTTCGCACGGGTCAGCGGGTCGTTGGCGTTCGCGAGGTCCACGCTGCGGGAAACGAGATCTTCGAGCAGTTCGCGGTTGCTCTTGAACAGTTTCAGTTGCTCGGAAGCGAGCGGGCCGGGCGTGGTCGGCTGCCCCGACGCGAGTGCGGCGAAAGCAGCGAACAACAGCGTGGCGAAGAAGAGCCGCTTCATGGTTATGCTCCCTCTCCGTTGGCGATTTTGGTCAGTCGGGTGTGGCCGTCGCGGGCGGTCTTGGCGATGCGGAGCAACTGCGGTTGCACTTGCAGCGAAGCCGACGACGCGAGCGTATTCGCTTCGTTTGCAGTCTGAATTAGCTCGGATGCCGCCGCGTTCAGCACGGCTTGGCGTTCGCCGGGCGTCGTCGTTAGCGGGTTCCACAGCCCGGCTTGGGTCACGATGCCATCTTGCACGACTTTGTCGAACATCCCCGCGAGCGATACCATTTCGTCTTTCTGTGCGGCCTTCGATAGTGCCCGCGTCTCGTTGCGCAAATCGACCGCGAGTTCGGACAGCTTCGCGATTTTATCCTTCGGTGCGGTCAGTGCGGCGAGGTCGGTGTTGTACCGAACGACCTTTTTGAGGAGATCGTGCCGCATCGCTTCGGGTTCGGGTACCGGCAGCCTTTTCGCGGGAACGACCGACCAGATGCCGAGCGAAACGACAATCGCGGCGGCCACCGCGAGGAGCGGGCGGATCGGAATTCGCGATAGCAGTTCCTTCAGCGAAACCGATGAGCGGAACAGTGGCGAAGGCACGCTTTGAATCACGGGGCCGACCATGCGGATGCGTGCGAGGAACGCCGCCTTCACTTCGGGCGAATACGCGGGAACGACGATCGCAGCAATTTTGGCATCGAGTTCAATGGCACGTGCAGCAAATGGCGCACAGCGTTCGCACTGCTCGCAGTGGTCGCGAATGTCACCCGTTGCCGACATCGGGTCGGGCAGTGCGAGAAATCGGTTTTGAACGGCTTCGCATGTCATGGTTCGGTCATTCCGGTTTCGCGGCAGGTGGGATCAAGTCTGGCGAGAGCACTTTCATTAGCTTCTGCCGGGCCTTAAACACTCGCCAGCGGGCGGTCTCTTCGGTCGTTTTGACGATCGCCGCAATCTCGCGGTAGGAAAGTCCTTCTTGGGTATGTAACAGCAACGCCGCACGAAAATCGGCAGGCAGGTTATCCACGGCGGCTTGCACCAGCGCGACGGCTTCGCGGTCGGCCACGCGGTCGAAGGTTCCGGTACTGGCGGGGTCGGTCGCATCTTCGGGCAGCGGGTGCTTCGTGCGTTTCTCGGTCCGCTTCAGGTTCACGAAGTTGTTGTGCCCGATGCGGAACAACCACGCGCGGAAGTTACTTCCCGTGCGGAACGAGCCGATGGCTGCAATCGCCTTCAGGAACGACTCTTGCACGAGGTCTTCGGCCTGGTGCCGGTCGCGCGTCAGTTGGTACAGCCAACGGTAGAGGCGGTCCCAGTAGCGTTCGACCAGTTTCGCACTGCCGCTGCGGTCGCCATTTTGGGCGGCCAGAATCCATTCGGACTCTTCGTCGATCGGTCGTTCGTCCGGTTCTTGGGACACGCGGGCCAGCGGGGTGAGGGGTCCAGGTTCATCGGCCAATAGCAAAGATACCCCCTGTAGGCAGGGTTCGTCCAGTAATCTTGCCGAGGCTCGTGCGGGAACCCGTCCATTCATACCGTAGAAACGCGACAGGAACCCAAGCGTTGGCGCAAGGCTTGGGTTTCCTGTATTCCCGAGTACTACGAGCCACCGGGTTCATCCCTATCGCGTTCGGCACGGCGTTTGCCGTGCTTGGTCCGAGCCCAAAATGAGATTGGAGCTACGTGCCGATCGACCT
>JAYVXI010000112.1:0-91600 GCA_043785305.1 Limnoglobus sp.
TCGGCACTCCCGGTAAGAGAAGCCGTACATTAAACGGAGGCCTCACCCTCGCGCAACGCGCAAATATCGTGCCGAACGCGATAGGGATGAACCCGGTGGCTCGTAAGGCGAGCGGTGGGTGTAAGCCCACTGATCCAGCCACCATCATATGCAGTTTTGAAATGCGGAAATTGCCACCGTGAAATCGGCGTTTAGCCGCGCCGCGAAGGGCGGAAACTCTCCGAACGTTCGCGACACATCCGATATTACCGAGCCGATCCCCGCAAGGGGTCGGGTGAAGTCTACGGCGGTTCCACCCGACCCCTTGCGGGGATCGGCTCGGAATCACCGACGCGCAAGGCGAGCGGTGGGCGTAAGCCCACTGATCCAGCCACACACATGGGCAATTCGCTCAATCCATACCAGCTGCCGACGACGCAGGAAGCATCAGGGGAGTCACCGGCAAGCGCCGTCGGCGGGCTGCCCACTTTCCAGCTAGCGACGCGAATAGCTATGTCGACCCCCCATGGGCGCGGGGAGCGATGAAGCCCAGAAAGCCTACATGCCCTGCCGTCTGCTACAGCGCAAGGTGATATGCGACTCTCTGATGCCTTGGAAGGGACCACATGCTTTACGCTGCCTTCGCGATAGCAGCGTCTGAGACATTCGTAACAATTTTGCGTATCAGTTCCCAGGTCTCCCGATGGTAATGCTCGGGGATAGTCATCCGATCACCCTCCTTGAATCGAGCAAGATTTCCTGCCTTCGATTCATAAGTCTTGTTCGCAACACCCTTGTTGTGGACGAGCACGTCACGCGAAGCCTTCGCCTCCGCGATGCGATCGATCTCATTCGTGGTGGGACATCCGAGCTTTGCCTTATCCTCGAGATAGGCGAACCATTCTGTCGGTCGTTCGTATAGAACTTCGTTCAGTTCTTTCCTGACGACGAGTTCAGTAATGGCGTCCTTGTCCGGCAACTCGAGAATCGTCTTGAAATCCACCGTCTTCTTACCCAAACTTCGCGGGTATGCAGTCAGCCAGAGGCGGAGGATCTAAATAAAAGTTTTCAAATATTGAAACGAACTGCTGAAAAGTGGCATCGGCAAGCTGACCGGTGACATAGCCACGGGCCTTCTGGGCAAGCTCCACTTGGGTCGTCACCGTCCCGGTTGTCGAATATCGAACGGTAATTTTGCGACCGGCCGAAATGGCCTTGAGCACCATCCGCCACGCACTCTTCGTGTCCGAGTAATAATCGTGCGCCGCCGCGAGATCCATCAGAATCTGATCGCGAAGGGTTCGGATTTCGTCGGACAAAGCCATATCATTCGACTCCGGTCATCGTACGCTATCGAGGATCGCCTGTACGGCCGAGCCGTCTGCCCCACGACCGAAATCGACGACTGTAGTCTCCGGTTCGCCGTCAAAGGAAATCGCGAGATCTTGAACGGAGTAGCGAACGCCACGCCTTTCGAGAAGTTCGCTAATGTCACCGAGTTGGCTCACCGGCACCTCGATGAACGGTCCGGCAGTTCCGTAATCGCATACGGATATTCGCTTCTCAGTCATCGTATTGGTCATCGCCCGGCCCTCCTGCTATCGTCCGCTCTACCACAGTGTGAAGCTTTAATTATACCGTGAGACGGGTCCGGTGGGGAGGCCCGTCTGCCCCCGCCCACAATGACAGGAACTTTTATATCTCATACCCAGCGTATCGCGTGATGCTCGATTGGGTAATGGTGATCGAGTCTTCGGACTCAACCCGTTGAGGGCGACTGAGCTAGGGAGCGTTTTCGGCCCACTCGCGAGGTTCGCCGAGAATCGCGTCAAAGGTACGCACCCACTTCCACGCACGCTTTTCCGTCGTGAAAATGCTCCACTTGTGAGAATCCACCGGGATTCGCATATCGCAATAATGATCGTAAAGCATTTCGGGCGCAAGACTTACGTGATGTGACTCGGGCAGGTTGCACTAAGTTCCTGGGGCCTGGGGCCAATGGCACTTACTTTCTAATGTAGCTGGCCTCTGTGAGGCCGGTGGAGAGGCAGGCTTCCGGGGTCACAGACCCCAGCTACAAAAAGAGAAAGTAAGCACCATTGGGCCTGGGGCGGCGTGCCTTTGCTCAGCCGAACCGGTAACCCATCTGGACCCAGTAATGCCAGTCCTCGACCGCCTGCTTCGTCGGCTCGTCGGTGGACCGGAGCGGCTTCAACTGAGACAGCGGCACGGCCAACCCTTCCTTCTCCCAACGGACGGTCACGAACACCTCGCGCTCGCACTCGTCCTCGCCGGGCATGCCGAGGACTTCTACCTCGTCCTTCAGCCGCAGCGGCGAGATGGCGCGCTTGGCGACGCACGTCGCGGTGAACGGGAACTGGAGCTGCCCTTCCAGGTGGTTGTACCAGCCCATCGCCCGCTCTTCGGGGCCGTACGCATCGACGACTATCTCCATCGTGATGCGGTGCTCGCGGTCCTCGTCGCGCCCCGGCTCGGCCTTCGCCATAAGACACCTCCGACCTGCAATCGCCCGCCGCCGCCGAACGCAAAAGAATCTATGCGTTGCGATCCGCACGAAGAGCTTGCTTGCGACCCGCGGCGTTCTTCGCGGATCGCTACGCATAGATTCCCGTTGTGCGAAACCGCTCGTTTGCGAAGCCGCGGCGACTCTGGAGTTTCAATCGGCCTCGGCTTCACTTTCCCACATTCTAACCACACTCCCACAACGGTCGCAACGACTTTCCTCGCATTTTTCGACACCCTCCGCGCTTCGCTGCGCAAAGCCTCCGCGGCGCGGCTAAACGAATCCCGATTCGGCTCACCCACACGAACACCAACAGTCAAAAAATCGCAGACGATTCGACGTAACCCGGAATTCGCAAGTTGCACGGAGTGACATAGAAATGTCGCCAAATGACATAGAAATGTCGCGTCCGGTCGATTTTATGTCGTGCTCGGTCGATTTTGTGTCGCATCCGGTCGATTTTAGGGCGCGAGTTGCGGCGAGTGTCGAATCGTTGACACTCGACGTAACCCACCACAGCAGTTCGATATCCGGCAAAACCCCTCGGAACCGATCGGCGATTTGCGATCAAAAAGTGTCATTTTGAGACGCAAAAACACCCCAAAACACGGTTTTGGAGCCTCCGCAATTGTGACTTACGTCGATTCTGGCGTCGTTACCGCGTGATGAGCCGCAACATAAAACCAGCGGTGATGCCCATGAGGATCATCACGCCGACGGCGGGGTACCACACCCATAGCGGTGGGTGGTTCCAATCGAACGGCAGCGATTTCGGCGTTGGCGGTTCGTCATCGGGCCAATCGTCGTCGATAATCGCGGGAGCAATCGGGACTTGCGAATCCGGTTCGGGTGCCACTGTCACAGCGAGATCGTTCGCGTGCCGGTCGAGTGCTGCGTACACCTCTTTCGCATCGGCATAACGGTCTTCGGGCCGCTTGGACATCAGGCGTTCGACGATGTCGGCCATCTCTTTCGGCAATCCCGGACATATCGCCCGCAGAGGATGTGGCACTTCCGTGCGGTGCCAACGGAGTTTCTGCGTCGACGTGCCACCGGGAAATGGCGGACACCCGGAAAGTGCGTAATAGAGCGTTGCGCCCAAGGAATACAGATCCGATTGCGCCGTAACGGCCGTCGAATCGATCGCCTGTTCCGGCGCGATGTAGTCCATCGTGCCCAGCACGTAACCCGGCCCACCGAGGATCGTCGGGTCGCTCGGTAACGGCTCGCCGATACGAAGCGCGAAGCCGAAATCGAGCAGTTTCGCGGTACCATCGGCAGCGATCATCACGTTCGATGGCTTCAAATCGCGGTGAATCAACCCACTATCGTGCGAAACTTGCAGTGCGCCCGCGATATCGCGAAACAGTTGTGCAGCATGTGAAACGCTGAGCGGCCCGTTCTTTTCCACGACTTCTTTCACCGTCGAACCGGTGACGTATTCCATGGCGATGAACGCCACGCCCTTCACTTCACCCGTGTCGAACACCGTCGCAATGTGCGGGTGTGCGGGGATAATGCGGCCAATCGCCATCTCTCGCTCGAAGCGGATCCGCGTTCGCGAATCGTCCCGTGCCTTTTTCGGCGAGAGGATTTTCAGGGCAACGAGCGGCTTCGCGGTCGTGGAACCCAACGGAGAAACGCTCTTCGCCAAATAGACGATGCCCATGCCGCCACGCCCGAGCGGCGAGAGGATGCGATACGCGCCGAGCAACAGGCCCTGCCACTGCCCGCGAAGTAATTTGTCGGCTTGAAAGCGACTGAGTTGGCCAGTGGCCACGAGCCGTTCCGCCTGTTCGTCGGCGGTTGCGGTCGTTTCCGCAAGGGTTTCGAGCGCAGTCGCGGTCACGAGGCCGCTGCGCGTCAGGGCATCGAAGAATCGGCTGTGGCGAACCGATTCCGTTTCCATTGGGGGTATCATGCCACTCCGCCCGTGCGTATTTGCCATAACCGTACGTCTAACTTACGATCTTCGGCAAGATCGGTACCGTTAGGAACGGTCCTTTGAATCGTCTCTTTGTTGCTACGAATACAACAGCATCGTGAAACCGAACTCCGAAATTCGCCGAAACGCAGACTTCGACGAACTGTATGCCCGTTATGGCCGCGAAGTCTGGGCGGTCGCCTACTCGCGTCGAATGGACCGCGATGCGGCGATGGATATTGCCCAAGAAGCATTCTTACGGTTCTGGAACGAGCGCGAAAAAGGCACGGAAATCCTCAACCCGCGCGGCTGGCTGATCCGGGTCGCAGGCAACCTCGCCGACGACATGGCGAAGAGCGCCTTCCGACGACATGGCACGACGGCCACGAACGCGATGGATGGCTATCGCTCGCTGGCGAAGCCGCCCGATGTGAAGTTGCTGCAAGACGAAACTTTCGCCTGCGTTCGTGCGGTCATGGAAGAGCTTTCGGTATCCGACCGCGACATTCTGACACTGCGTTATGCACTCGATTACGATTCGCCGAAGATCGCGGAGATACTGGAAATCCCAGTAACGAGCGTTCACATGCGACTGAGCCGGGCGCGGAAACGGCTGGCCGAGAAATTTTCCGAACGAGGAGTCGAACCGCTCTCATGAACGAACAACATCAACACGACGAACCGATGGATCGGCTGCTTTCGCAGTACTTTCAGAACGAACTCCCGCAGCCGTGGCCAAATGCGAACGCCATCGTTCCGGTGACGCCATCGTCCGAAGCGAAGCCATACACGGGGCTGCGTAGCCGCGTTACGCTGGCCGCGTCGGTGTTGATTCTGGCCGGGTTGGGATTGATGTTGCCCGCGAGCCACCGCAACGCGAACGAACCCCAAAGTGTTGGCCCGCTTATGCAAGGCGCGACGGCGAACGGGGCCAAGTTGCTCGACAAAATCGTTCCCGATTCAACCCATCCGTAAGGTTGCGATCACGTCGTTCGTCGGTCGCAATTTCAGGCGTTCTTCGGAGTATTTGCGAAACCACGCACCGAGAAGCACGACGCTATCGACGCTCTGCCGACCTGTCACAGTGGCGTACGGAGATGTCGCAATTAGGTGAATCATGTCCGCCGCTTTCGCCATCGATTCCGCATCGGTTGGCTCGTCCAGCACCGCCCAAACCTGCCCGCGGTTGAGCACGTACCAAATGCGGCGATCGTTGTACCCAACCACGGGGTAAATGAACGCCCGCTGGTCGCGGGACTTTCGCAACAACGCCAACCGCTGATCGAGCCATTCGAGGTCGGCCAGTTTATCGCGGGTCGCCGCCGCTTTTTCGTAAAGACACGCCGAGGCGGCTGCCGTCATTTCGCGCAAAAGCTCGTCGAGAACCGAGTGATCGTTGCCATCGAGGAAGTTTCGTGCCCGCTTGATCGCCTTGTTGTAATTTCGCCGCGTCGTCAGGCCCGCACACGGCCCGAGGCACGTCCCGAGTTCGTAACGCAAGCATGCCGGGGTTCGCACCTGCGGGAAGAGTTCGCCCTGTTCGGGAAATGCGAGCAACTGTTTCGCCGCACAATCGCGTAACAAGAACCATTCGTTGATCCGTCGTACCGCATTTTGCGAGCGATCTTTGCCGACGAACGGGCCGTAGCAAGCGATTTCCTTGCCGTTCGTTTCGCGTGTAACATACGCATACGCCGCCGGTTCGCGCCCGAGGCAGATGTAGCGATAGCGTTGCCGTCCCGGTTGGCCGAGAACGTTGAAACGCGGGCGGAAAAGCTGAATTAACTCGAGTTCGCGGAGCAGGGCCGTGAGTTCGTCGACCGCGAATTCCCACACGAGCGTCTTCGTGTGTTTGAGGATGCGCCCCGCTTTCGGGTCGCGGCTCTCGGTGCGAAAATAGCTGAGTAACCGCGTACGCAGGAGTTTCGCCTTGCCGACGTAAATCACGCGGCCATTGGCGTTGAGCATCGCATAAACGCCGGGCCGCTTCGGGGCTTCGGTCCGCACTTTTTCGCGAAGAGCTTTCAGCGATTTCACGCGGATGCGATGCGCGCCGGGCGATTCCTCGTTCGGGTGGAAGCGACTCGGGCCAAACCCGTCGAACGATTCCGAATCGAATAGATCGGTTCGCGGGGCGATTCCATTCGTGCGTCGGCGTGACATCCGGTTCTCTGCGAGGTAGCGACGAAGCAATTATAACCGGCGCGTGTCGGGCTTCAATGCGGCACGATGCCGTTCGTGTAGGGATAATGGGAATTTAATAAACATAAAAATTCTGCCGGATTTGTTGAAACGCATGGATCAAACGCGCTAACATCTGACGTGAACGATGAAATTGTTTCATCGGCACATCATGTCAGGAGAATCTCCATGAAGGTCAAGTTGTTCGCCGCCGCCATGCTGTCGATGGTGTTCGTGTTCGGCACCGCTGTCCGCTCGGCAGACGAAGAAAAAGACATCGTCGACACCGCAGTCGGTGCGAAGATGTTCACCACGCTGGTGACCGCCGTCAAAGAAGCCGGTCTGGTCGAGACGCTCAAGGGCAAGGGTCCGTACACGGTGTTCGCACCGACCGACGAAGCGTTCAAGAAGCTCGGCGAAGAGACGATCAAGAAAGTGCTTGCAGACAAGGAACTTCTGAAGAAGATCCTGCTCGCACACGTCGTCGAAGGTTCGGTCATGGCCGAAGAAGTCGTCAAGCTCGACGGCAAAGAAGTGAAGACGATCCAAGGCACGAAGTTCATGGTTTCGACTAAGGACGGCGTCAAGTTGGGCGATGCCAAAGTCGTTAAGACGGACATCAAGTGCAGCAACGGCGTCATCCACGTGATCGACACCGTCCTGATGCCAGCCAAAGAATAAGTGGCCTCGCAGTAACAATATGGTGCGATGTGACAAGTTCCCATCGCACCATAACTTTCTACAAATTGCAATTCACATTTTGCTACCTGCAAAATGTTCGTTTTCGTTTAGCAAACACATATTCTTCAAATCCCATTGCTTTATTGCAAATTCGCCCGTGGTCGTATCACTGCCCAAACGCCAACGCCTGCAATCGCACCGGCTACTGGCGCGGTCAGGTAAACCAGTAGATATTCGATCCGACCCGATACCACGGCAGGAGCGAGTGATCGTATCGGGTTCATCGACGCCCCGCTCACCGGCCCCGCGAACATCGCTTCCAGCCCGATCACCGCCCCGACGGCAATCCCTGCCAGTACGCCTTTTTCCTTCGATCCCGTAGATACGCCGAGGATGACGGTCATCAAAATCAGCGTCAGAATAAACTCCATGAGCCACGATTGTCCTGGCGAGCCGGTGGGCAAGGTTGCGCCGAGCGTGGTGTGTTCGGGGAACATCTGATGCAATAAAACGCTTGCAGTAAAGGCTCCGGTTGCTTGCGCGACAACGTACCCCGGTAGCTTTCGCAGAGGGAACTGCCCGGCGACCACGAAGCCGAGCGTCACCGCCGGGTTCAGGTGAGCCCCCGAGATGTCGCCGACTGCGTAGATCATCGCCAGCACGATCAGGCCGAAAGTCAGCGCGATGCCGATGTGAGTGATCGAGCCGCCGTGCGTGGCATTCACGACGATCGCGCCCGTACCCGCAAACACCATCGCAAACGTACCGAACGCTTCCGCATACGCTGCTCGCATCAATTCTCCCTCGCCACTTCGTCGATCAAGCACCAACCCTGTTCGAGTAACCCTTTGACGCAACGATCCACTAGCCGATAGTGAATGTTGTTCCCCTCGCGTCGCGATGCGAGAATGCCCAAATCTGACAGCCGTTGGAGTTGATTCGACACCGCTTGCGGTTTCATCCCGAGCGTCTTTGCCAAGTCCGTCACGCAGAGTTCCTCCGCCCGCACGATCGCGTGCAACAACCGCAACCGCGTGTCGTTCGCCAGCACCTTAAACACGGCCGCCAACCCACCCGCCTGAATCGGCGACATCAATCGCCGACTCTTCAGCGGAGGAAACTCGCAGCATTCGATATTTAATTTCGCCATATGTGTCTCCCAAAACACAATTACACGATACGGTGTAATTGTGTTTTGGCAAGTGGTGGCAGATCGTATTGAGATTTTCTTAACCTGGATTTACTGAGCTTTATCCACACGGCCTAGCGTTTCATGTTCCAATCGGGGTTGGCGTACTTTTCTACTCGAATGCGCTCGGCCTGTTCGCGTTCTTGCGCGGTCCATTCGCCCGGTTGCAACTCCCACCCGGTGAGAATCGCGAACTGTTGTTGCAGCCCATTCGCGATGTCTTCGGCAGTCACGTTCGCGCCAGCTTGCTCGAAAATTCCTGGCAGTTCGGGGGCGAATGGGCTGCGACCGAGCAAGATCGTCCCGTGTTGCAGGAGTGCCCCTTTCTGTTTGCGTTGGGCACTCCCGACGACTTTGCAACCGCCTACCAATAAATCTCCCGGCGTTTGATGCAGGAAACAAAGCGTTTCGCCCAACTTCTTCTCTTCGCCGCACAGCACCGCACGACTGTCAACGCGGTGTCGCAACAGCACGGTTTGCAACATATGATGCACGCGGCAAATCCACGATTCGCCGTTCTGCCACGGCGCTCCCGGTGGCAATGCGAGCGAATAAGTGATTTCAAACGGGTGATGGTGAACGATACCTGCGCCGCCCGTGGCGCGTCGAACCCAGGCGAGATTCGGGTACGCAAGCCGTGCCGTTGCCGCTTGAAAATAACCGAGGCTCAGCGTCGGCTCGGACCACGAATAGAATCGCAACGACGCGATACCGTGCTCCACCGCCGCAGATAGCATCGCATCGTCGGCTGCCATCATTTCGGGACCGGTACCGAGCGACATCGGGAGTAAGCGAACGGTAGGCATCAGGGAGTGGGATTTAATAACGTCTCCAATTGACTGACGACGGTTTCCATCTGAGTTTTGGTTCCCGTCTCCGTTTCGGAGATAATGAATAGAGATTCGGGTTTCCAAATGCCAGTCTTCCGGCCTGACGGGCAAGGTGTTTTCCGTGGGTTCCCCTCGCTGGCGCGCGCAAGCGAGGGCGTCGTGGCGTGTCTTCGAGTCGCGACGCGATCCGCAAAACGTGAGTTCCGGGCGCACAATCAGACCCTAAATCGATGCCGGAGGAAGTACGCAGGCTAATGCGAAGTCTCAGTATCTGCCGCGAGATGCCCATCACCATCGACGATTCGGATTTCCGGGTGTCGATCCGCCATGAACTTGAGAAACGCGGCGAAGCTCGCTTTCGTAAAAATGTACTGGCCTATCATACGGTGGATATATCCGCCCGTGTTTGCTGATACCGTTCGTTCTGCACGGCCAACGACCAGATATTTGACGTTTTCGAGCGATAGCGTTTCCTGACCGTTACTCCGATTCATTCGCGACCAACGGATCTCGACATCGTTCACGACCAGTTCCAACTCGCGTGGAAAAATCAGTTCGCGTAGCTGGCAAACGAACAAAACAGGGACCATCACGAAAGCCGAAAGAGCCACGAATGCAATTAATATTGATGCGGCGATTGGAAGATCAACATCGTAAAAGTCTAGATACAGAAGATACCAAAGTGGGACGCTGCATGGGATAATACAAGTTTCCATCCAGCCTCGCAGATCATTCGTGTTTCGAGTGCAACGAAAGTCTGTGCTACACGAAGGCTGGTCGGTGGCTAGCGTTTTCATCACGTACTCCTGACAGCATCGACCACCTGATGATATCACGCCAAACGCGCCACACCCACGGTGCCGTCGGCGGTGCCGATGGCGAGGCGTTGATCGTCGGGGGACCAGCTCAAAACGGAGATTTCGCCAGGGTAGCGATCCATGCCGATTTGCGGGGCTTTTTTGTTGGCGGGTTGCCAGAGGCAGACGCGCCCCTCGGGGCCGCCGGTCGCGAGGAGGTACCCGCGGCGTTGATATGCGAGCGCGCTCAGCGGTTCTTCGTGACCGGCCAACATTTGCGGTTTTATGCCTCCGGGGCCAGCCCCGCTGCAATCCCACACGCACGCGGCCGGTGCGCCGCCGGTCGCCAGAAACCGCGACGAAAAATCCCACGCCAACGAACGGACTTTGGCCAGGTAACCGTGCATTTGTAGCGGTTCGTTGTCGTTTTTGCCGAGCGTCCAGATGTGGATCGTGGCATCCTGATTACCGTGTGCGAGCATCGTGCCGTTCGGCGACCAGTGAACGCAGAGCGGTGCGCCCTTCCATTCGAGCGTACGCATCACATCGCCGGTTGCGGCATCGTAGAGGCGCACGCCACCGTAAACGGCTATCGCAAGCTGGTTTGCATTCGGCCGCCACTCGAGCGCAGATACCGTGTTCGCGTGGGCCGGCAATTCGCGCACCATCGCACCGGTGGTAGTATCCCAAAGGCGAACGATCTTCCCGGCAGCCGAAGCGAGGCACGATCCATCGGCATTGAGCGCAAGGTGTTCGACCCAAGCCGCACCGCCGGGCCATTTCGCGCGTTCCTGCCAGAGCGTGGTGTCCCAAACGCGAACGTGACCATCCTGACCGGCGGTAAACAACGCCTCGCCACTCGGCTTCCAGAGTATCGACGTGGTACCGAAGCCGTGCCCGGAAAGCGTGGCCAACACCGTGCCCAAACCGGCATCGAAGATCGTAATCGGCCCACTCACAGCCGCCGCCGCGACGCGCTTACCATCAGGCGACCACGCCAGCCCCACGACATGATCGGCGGTCGTACCCCGCCAACGCGCTTGCAGGCGAGATTCCGTTTTAACAGTCCGTCCCGGTGGCATGGTAAATCTCGTCGATGCGGAAAACAAACGCGGAATGAAAGGTACGCACTATTCTGCACATCGACGCGATTTCGACCACCGAATGTCCGATCTGGCCGGGAACCCCGTTGCGGAAATCGATGCTTTTCAGACGGCATGAAGCATCAATTCTTGTCTTATTCTGGTAGCCGCAGGTCTTTAGCCTGCGCGGGGGCAAATAGCCTAAAAAACCAGGCGTGGCGAGTCTTCGAGACGCGACGCAATCCGCTACGATGACAAAGCGATTCTGACGTAGTCGAAGTCGTGAGACTTCGGGGGCGGGAAG
This sequence comes from Limnoglobus sp., assembly GCA_043785305.1. Taxonomy (GTDB): domain Bacteria; phylum Planctomycetota; class Planctomycetia; order Gemmatales; family Gemmataceae; genus Limnoglobus. The sequence goes on from JAYVXI010000112.1 coordinate 11,492, forward strand.
CCAAAGGCACTCACTTTCTTATTTATGTAGCTGGCCTCTGTGAGGCCGGTGCAGAGGCAGCTTCTCCTCAATTGTCATGCCTCCGGGGTCACAGACCCCAGCTACAAGAAGTGAAAGTAACTACCATTTGGGCGGGAAGTCACCCGCGTCAGAAGTCTCACGACTTCCGCTACGACATGTCGTTCCTGATCACATGTCTGCCGCTGCCCGGAGTAGCTGCTGCACTTCTTCAATCGAATACGGTGGCTCTCGACGGTGGATGACAGCGTGGCAGTTCGGGCACACCGGTCGAAGGTCGCACACCGGATCAATTTGGTAACCTTCTCCAACCGTGGCAAGCGGCTTGAGATGGTGAACGTGCGTGAATCCTACCATCACTTCACCGTAAATCTTGGCGAAGTCGAATCCGCAAACCGAACAAATCGTCCCATGACGAGAGATGCAAGCATTTCGCGCGCGAAGGTCACGCTCGTAACGATTCACCACAATCCGTTGCACGTTGCCTTCAGCGAACGTCTGCCCAACCAGAACTTCCTCGGGCGGGGATGTTTCTGGTCTGATCGTGATTTTCGTTCGCTGCGATTTCCGCATCGAGAGAGGATACGCTGCGACAGATAGCAACCTTGCAATATCCTTCACCACACTGATTGAGGTCAGTTTCAGCGACAGTCGGAATCGCTTCCCAGTTTTCATGCTCTCCTCTTGCCTGAACGACACGCTGACTCCCTCGGGTAGCTCCGACTCCGTGATATCTGACAGACTACAGAAGTGGACATAAATGTGACTGGTTTTTGCGGCATGAAACAGGTACGCGAAGCGTTTGTTTCCAGGCAGATATAGCGAGCAGGATTCAACCAACGGATCTCGGGCGATTCCTGGGCGTAGCACCGCCATCTCGGCGTGGAGGGCGTCGCACAGTTGGCTCGCAATTGGCTCGCAGCTCTCGTGACCCGTCATGGATGTCATGCCTCCGTCGTTTGATCTTCACTATTAGAGATCTACAAGATTCCAGGAATCCAATACGTCCCCCTCGCATCCTGTGACTGCAGTACCGCCCGACCTCGATCAGTCCCACCCGAACTTGAGCAGCCTTCGACCGCACTGTGGGCAGGGTGTGTGCAATCTGCTGATGTCCACGTTGGCGATGTGACATACCGGGCAATACACGCCATCGTTCGGTATCGGGACCGATTCCCTTAGCACAGACAATTTGGACGCGATCCGGTGGACTTCGTCTGCGCCCGCGCCCGTCGGTGGCAGCCCCATCGATTCAGGGTCTTTGGTGCTGGCGTTCAACGGCACGGTCGCGATCCACTCGTCCGGGCCAAGGCGTTCGTCGTCGCCGAACGCTTCGGTGACGTCCGCCTGGCTGTAGGAGATCGCGTCTATCGGGGCTTTCCCCTTCTTGCGGAACGGCCACATGTTAAGTCGCCTTTTTCTGATGCGGATGGTTGTGACGCATAATAAATACGCACGTCTCTATCGTATGCAAATCCGAGAGATCACTCCCCGCACTTCACTACACAACACCTCCGCGGCGAAACGAATCCCGATTGGCTACACCCACACGAAAACCAATAGTCAAAAAATCGGAGACGATCCGACGTAAGTCGGAATTCGCGACGTGCGTGGACGTACCCAAAAGTGTCTCCAAATGACATAGAAATGTCGCGTCCGGTCGATTTTGTGTCGTACTCGGTCGATTTTGTGTCGCGTCCGGTCGATTTTCGGTCGGTACTTTCGCCGAGTGCCAATCGAATGACCATCGGCGTAACCCCCAACAAGAGTGAGATTTACGGCAAAATATCTCGAAACAGATCAGCGATTTGCGATCAAAAAGTGGCATTTTGAGACGCAAAAACACCCGAAATATGGTTTTAGAGCCTCCGCAATTCTGACTTACGTCGATTGCGAGTGGCGGAAATGTGTCAGCGAAACGCCTGAATCCACTGGACGATGGCGGCCATTTGAACGACAATTCTTTGGGTGACTTTCGCCCGAAATGCAATACGAGGGGAACGACGATGAAGAAGTGGATGCTCGGATTAGCCTTAGCCGTGTGTGTTGTGGTCCCTGCCAGCGGCGACGACGCGGCCAACGCCATTGTGAAGAAGGCGATCGAGGCGCACGGCGGTAAAGCGGCGTTGGATAAAATGAAGGCGTTCAGCGGCAACATGCAAGGCGAGATTAGCATCATGGGGATGGATCTCGCTATGGACGGAGAGATGGCCTTTGAACTGCCCGATAAGCACATGATGTCGATTAAAATGGCGGTTCAAGGCCAAAAAATCCACGTCGTGACCATCGCGAATGGTACCAAGCACAAGACCACCATGAATGGTATGGATATGCCGATTCCGAAAGCCGAGAAGAAGGAAGCGTTGCAGATGATGATGGTGCAAGAAATCTCGCAACTCACACCGCTCATCGACTCGAAGAAGTACGCGATCAAAGCCGAGAAAGACGAAGACGTGAAAGAGATGCCCGCCGACGTGGTACTCGTCACCGCAGAAGGTTTGAACGACATCAAACTCTACTTCGACAAGAAAACCAACTTGCTCGTGAAAACGAGCCGTCAATCCATCTCGCCTGGCGCGGGTGAAGGAGTCGAAGTCTTGGAAGAATCGTTCATGAGCGATTACAAGAAAATCGACGGGCAAATGGTCTCCACAAAGCTACAAGTGAAGCACGACGGCAAAAAGTTCATGACGATCAATATGAGCGAGATCAAGCTCATGGAAAAAGCCGACCCGAAAACCTTCGCAGTCGACGACTGAGAATGCGACGTACGGTGCGACGGAATTGTCGCACCGAACGATCGGGTCGCGACACTTTACTTTTTGTAGCCGAACAAACCGCGTTCGCGGATCAATTTCACGACTGAATCGGGTACCATCTGTTCCCAAAGCGGATTCCCGAGCGAGATCATTTGCAGTACGTCTCGGCTATCGATTCGGAGGCAATCTGGGTTGTGATTGTCGATCGACACGATACGCCCAGCGCGTACGGCGAAGTCGTACAACGGCTTGCGATCAGGCGGCAGATCCAGATTCTCCACCGTCATCAAATGCCCCGTTTCGCGGTTGACGTAAGGATAGACAAAGAGCGAAATATCCCCACGGAAGAGCCGACCGAGAGCCTCTAAGAGGCCGCCGTCCAAGTCGGTGTAATAACTCGGGTCGAAGATTTCTGGCAACGTGACCGTGCCCATCGCGAGGCCGATCGGTTTGGCCGTCTGTCGGCGCAGATAGCCTGCGAGCCGGTGGAACTCGGAGTAATCCGACACCAGCACGTTCAAGCCCGATGCACTGAGAACGTCGGCCCGACTTAAGAAGTCGCGGATGTCTGGCGTACCAGTCGCTCCGATGCCGCCCATCAGATTTCGCATCGTGATTTCAGCCACGCGGATGATGCGATCTTTGTCTTCCTCGGGCAAGATGGCTTGGAACTTTTCCGTCGCCGCCCGCATAATGTCGAGGTTCACGTGGGTCACGGGGCGGAAACTCCCGCGCTCGACCAATACGGGCTTCCGGTAAAGGAGTTCGCTCGGAAGTAGCACTTTGCCATCCGGCCCGAACATCGCCGCTTTAGAAAGGCCGTGCTGAACGAGACTGAGGCTCATCAGGCGGTTGTCGACGGCTCGGAATCCGATGCCAGAGAAATCGATCACGTCGATCTCGATGCGGTTCGGGTTCAGTTCATCCATCAACGACTGAATGAGCAACTCGGGTTCGTGGTGGAGGAAGAACGCACCGTAAAGCAGGTTCACGCCGAGGATGCCGATCGTTTCCTGCTGAAGGATGTTCGACGGATCCCGCAGCCGAAAGTGGATGATGATCTGCGTTTCCTGGTCGCGCGGGTAGACCTGGAAACGTACGCCCATCCAACCGTGGCAGTCGTTGGTGCCCATGAAGTTGCGGGCGGAAACCGTGTCGGCGAACGCGAAAAAGGACGATGTGTCGGCACGGGTTGAAGCGAGCCGCTCGATGTTCAACTTGTACTCGTGATCGAGCATCGATTCCAGACGTTGCCGACTGACGTATCGGCTGGTGTGGCCGTAGATCGCATCGCTGACGGTCATATCGTAGGCGGACATGCTTTTCGCAATCGTGCCGGCCGCGCCGCCGACCTGGAAGAACCAGCGGACGACTTCCTGCCCGCCGCCGATCTCCGCGAAGGTGCCGTACCGCCGTTTGTCGACGTTGACCCGAAGCGCCTTGCCGTGGGTGTCGGGACGATCCGTGTCGAGGTTGCTACCGGGGCTATGAAGATTCATAATTCTCCACGAGATCGGGCGATCCACGAAAATAAGCAGACTTCGCGACACATTCGGTATACGATAATTGTGACTCGCACCGACCCGACCGCGGAAGTCCTTCATGTTTTCTCAGACCGTCGAATACGCATTACGCGCCGTCGTTTACCTCGCACAGAATCCGGATCGGTCGTGTACCACCGAGGAAGTCGCGAAGGCGACGCAGGTGCCATCGGCGTACTTGGCGAAAATCCTACAAGGGATGGTCCGTTCGGGCGTGATCCGTTCGCAGCGCGGCGTCGGGGGCGGGGTGAAGCTCGCACGGATGCCGGAGGATCTGACGATTCTCGAAGTCGTCAACGCGGTCGAGCCGATCCAGCGAATCAAAGTCTGCCCGCTCGGTCTCAGCACGCACGGCGCGAATTTGTGCCCGCTGCACAAGCGGCTCGATAACGCACTCGCGGCGGTCGAATCGGCGTTCGCCGGCACAACGCTCGCCGAAGTCGTGAACGAACCGACAACGAGCGTGCCACTTTGCGAATTCCCACCAATGCAAGAGCTACACCCGCGGCGTAAGAACAAAGTGACGGGGTGAGATTCATCTGGGAAGTTTGAAGTGCATCGCCAATACGATGATACTCACGAACATCATGAGCGAGCTTACCAGGCTCAAATAAAATGACTTCTTCACGTAGTCGAAATTCGAAATCAAGTAAAACAGCGCATAGAACGGTATAAACAGACACAATAATCCCGCTTCCACGCTGTCTTGAAACGTCAAAACAGTAAACCAAATGCCCGCACCCGTGCCGACCAGCCAACCGATAGCCAACGGTAAAAAGATTACCTGCGGTATGGCGAACGAGAAAAGTATCAGCAAGATCGTTATCCCGACGTAGCCCAGAAGGAACGTGCTGAACGAGTTGCCATCTTCGAATATCCCTTGCGATTTTTTCTTCTTACGGCGTCGCTTCGTTTTGCGAATCGGCTCATCGTCTTCCTCGTCTTCCTCGTCGTCGTCATCCCAGTCTTCGGTGCGCTGACGGCTGTTACGCCGGGGTTCGTCGTCTTCGTAACGGTGCCGTTTGAGCGTGACCGGTTCGACCGGTTTCGGCGATTTGCGAACCGGCAGCGGGGGAGGCGGAGCGGGCGCGTCTGGGGACTCCGGGACATAAAATCGCGAACTGCACTTCGGACACGTGCCGATGCTGTTGGCACGCGAATTGTCGACGGTGAAACTCTGCTGACATCCCGGACACAGAAACTGGATCATGCGAGGTAACCGAAAAGAAAATCGTCGCCAATGCAATTCGATCACTATCCACGTATTCGTCCGAAGGTCAAGATCGAATGCGTGAAACGGCGCAGTTACGCGGATAATCTCGCCAAAGCAGTGGGCCTGCGGGTCGGTTGTTCGCGAATTTTTTCCGTTTTGAACGAGAAAGCGTCCGGTTTATCTCCTATATCAATGGCACGCGGTGTTGCATACGTTTCGCTGACTGCGGTTCGCATGTGACGACGGATGATACCTCACACGGAGAGTTTCTATTCAACCTTTGCTACCCCGACCCACTCTCCCGGTTGTCGCTCAGAAAAAATCCGTCGTTCAAGTTCTGAAAAAAGTCTCGGAATGGGTGAACCTGTTCCCGTTCATCGCGATTCACCTCGCGGTTGCGGGCATTTTCTTCGTCGAAACAACCTGGACGGCGGTAATCTTGTGCGCCGTCGCATACTCGCTGCGAGTGTGGGCACTGACGGCAGGGTTCCACCGTTACTACGCACACCGTGCCTACAAAACCAGCCGTTGGTTCCAGTTCGTCATCGGCACGATCGGCTGTGCATCGTTGCAACGCGGGCCGATCTGGTGGGCGGGTGAGCATCGCCACCACCACCGCTACTCGGATCACGATGGCGACCCGCACTCGCCGATCAAAAACTCGGTGTTTTGGTCGCACGTCGGCTGGGTGATGGCACGCGGCGAAAGCAACACCGATTGGCAAGGCATGCGCGATTGGGCGATGTACCCCGAACTGAAATGGCTCGACCGGTTCCACTGGATTCCCGGTGCATTATGGGGCGTCGCCACGTACTTTATCGGCGGCTGGCCCGGCGTGTTCTGGGGCTTCTTCCTCAGCACCGTACTCGTCTATCACGTGACATTCTGCGTAAACTCGGTCTGCCACCTGTTCGGTTATCGCCGTTACCAAACGACCGACATGAGCCGCAACAATTGGATCGTCGCGATCCTGACCTTCGGCGAAGGCTGGCACAATAACCACCACCACTACCAGAGCAGCGCCCGACAGGGCTTCGCGTGGTACGAGATCGATATTTCTTACATGAGCTTGCGAGTGTTGTCGTGGTTCGGCATCGTCTGGGACGTCCGCGAACCAACCGCGAGAGCGAAGAACATGAAGCTGATCTCGGAAACGAACCCCGATACGACGTTCTTGGAAATGCAGGCCGAACGCGATTCGTCGCACAAAGAAACCGCGACCGCAAGTTAAACGATTTCGCTTCGTCGCGACGCCACAAAAAAAACGCCCATGGTATTTCCATGGGCGTTTTTTTCGTTTCTGGACGACAGCGAAAACTACTTCTTCATGTTCGTCGGGCGGACCATGACGAGTGCGCCGTTGAAGCCGGGGACCGAACCGCGGACGAGAATCAGGTTGTTCTCGACGTCGATCTTGATGACCTTCAAGTTGCGGATCGTCGTGCGGGTGTTGCCGTACTGACCGGCTCGCTTGAGACCCTTCTTCGGACGACCCGAACCGCGGTTACTCGCCAACGACGACGTCGAACCGGCTTGACGGTGGACCTTCTTGGCACCGTGTGCGGCGGGCAGACCATCGAAGTTGTGGCGCTTCATAACGCCTTGGTAGCCACGGCCCTTGGTGGTGCCGATGACGTCGACCGAAAGCACGCCTGTGAACACGTCGGCCACTTTCAGAATGTCGCCGACCTTGTGCGTCGGGACTTCGCTGAGGCGGAATTCGCGAATGTGGCGTTGCGGTTCGACGTCGGCCTTCGGGGAAATTGCAACGCCGGCCTTCTGGCGTTTTTCCTTCCGCTTCGATGCCAACTTCGATGCGACGTGGCCCTGTTCGGAGCGAATCGCGTTCTTACGAGGTTTGTCTTTGAAGCCGAGTTGGATGGCGATGTAGCCATCTTTATCGGGGCTGCCGTCCTTGATTTGAAGCACGGGACATGGCCCGAGTTCGATCACGGTGACTGGTTCTGCGTTACCATTTTCGACGAACACTGCCGTCATCCCGACCTTGAAGCCGAGTAAACCGAGGGCCATGAAAGGCCTCCTAAATAGAGTCGCGACTCGGCCGACATGCATTCGGCAGACAATCTGCCACGCATCAGTCGGGGTCCAAATCCGAGTGCAACTAATAGGATAGAGTTCAAAGAGAAGCTGGCCAGTTGTTTACGCAGAAAGTGTCGTACCCGAATCGGACGCGAACCTATGACTGCACTCGTGGTGACGCTGATTGTGTTTATTGCCGTTGGGGCGATATTCCTGGCGGCGAATCTGTTGCTCGGCAAGCTCGTTCGGCCAAATCGACCTTCGCCGGAGAAAGGCGAAGTGTACGAGTGCGGCGAACCGCCGATCGGGTCGGCATGGATTCAGTTCGACTTGCGGTTTTACGTCGTCGCGCTGCTTTTCGTTATTTTCGACGTAGAACTCGCGTTTTTCTTCCCGTGGGCGGTGGTTTTCGGCTCCGCAAATCAACTCGCACAAGACGCCACGCCGATCGAGCAACGTCTCGAAATCGCCCGACAATTCAGTCCAGCCGCAACCAGCGTACCCGCACCGGAAATCGCCTCCGCTTTCGCACAGTTTGCGTTCGTCGAACTGCTCGTTTTCTTTGCGATCCTGCTCGTAGGCTTTGCGTATCTCTGGAAGCGTGGCGACCTCGAATGGGTACGAAGCCTTGCCGATTGGCGTGCGAATTCCGATGATTCACTATTCGGGTGAGTGGCGGAATGGCAGACGCAGGGGACTTAAAATCCCCCACTCGCAAGAGTGTGCGGGTTCAAGTCCCGCCTCGCCCACTTGATCATTCGTACAGTACGCGACAGATGCCGTCGCTTTTTCGTTACCAGTTTGCTCTCGCAATCGACGTAAGTCACAATTGCGGACGCTCAAAAACCGTTTTTTTGCCATTTTCACGACCCGAAATGCCACTTTTTGATCGCAAATCGCTGATGTGAAAACGGCGGTTTTGCCGTATCTCGCACTCGAATAGCGGGTTATGTCGCGGGCGATCGTTTCGCCACTCGGCGCAAGTGGCGACCGAAAATCGACCGAGTACGACACAAAATCGACCGAGTACGACATTCTCACGACACTTGGAGACAATCTCACGACACTTCGCGACACTTTCACGACACGTCGAAAAGTCGACTTACGTCGGATCGTCTGCGATTTTTTGACTTCCGGCAATCGCATGGGTGAGACCAACCCAAAGCCCACGGACGAAAGTCTGTGAGTTCTCCATACGGCGATCTGCCGCGTCGTCTGGTTACCGTTTCAGAACGATCGTTTGTTCAATCGCTGAAAAATGCTGAATCAACTTGTTTCAATCCGTTCGGCGGTTACAATTAAAACAGATGTATTACCAATTATCGGTAAGTAAGTGAGCTCAAGCGTTCGGCCAAATCAGGCGTTTTACTGGGTGGGTCAAGATGAAGAAGAAGCTCCAAGTATTCGTTTCTTCGACTTACGATGATATGCTTCCCGAGCGGCAAGCCGCAGTCGAAGCCATTCTTGGTGCTGGGCATATCCCGGCAGGCATGGAAATGTTCGCATCGGGTGACGAATCACAATGGGAAACCATATGTCGGTGGATCGACGATTCGGATGTTTTCATGCTGATTTTGGGCGGACGTTATGGGTCACTGGATCCCAAATCTGGAAAGAGCTACATCGAGCGTGAGTACGAATACGCGTCGAAGAAAAAGAAACCTCTCTTCGCGGCTGTCATTTCGGATGTGTATCTAGATACAAAAGTCAAATCAGACGGTCTCAACGCGACCGAGCGGACTAACGGTCACCTTCTACAAGCCTTCAAGGAGACGGTGATGAGGAAGATTTGCCGCATTTTCGGTGACACGACCGAACTCAAGCTGATCGTCTATGAATCGCTGTCGAATTTCGAGAGAAATGAAGGTCTTGTAGGGTGGATACGAGGAAGTGACGTAATCGATCCCAAGGCCACATTGGAGGAAATCTCTCGGATACAAACAGAAAATGCTTCGTTGAAGACCCAGATTAAAGACTTGCAGGCATTCGTTGCCCTAGTACCTTCTGCTCAACAAGGTGGTAAAGCTTCCTTGAGTGAGGATGCCAGTAATCTCCTCAAGACGGCAGCGGATGCTGATGGCAATATAATGTATTCTCGATATCTAAACGGCTCGGCATTGCAGGCAGGGAACAAGAGTTTTATTAATCCTGAAAACAGCCCGCGTGAGGAAGCACGCTGGAAAGCAGCACTCGATGAGTTGTTCAAAAGAGGGTTGATAGAGTCTTTAGGTTCCAAGGGTCAATCCTTCCGCGTCACCAAGCTGGGTTATGACTTGGCAGACGAGCTTGAGAAAGCAATTGGCCAAAAGCGAGCCGAACCAAGCGATGCTGTAGACGGCGGGGGCTGATTGCTCTCCGCGACATTATCGTATCTGGCCACACCACTGCTGAGCAGCGTTTTAGTTGTCCTTTTTGAAAAGGCTCGCTCGATGGAATACGCGGTAATCATCTTTATTGCGATACTGGTGATCGCCATCCTGGCTGCGATCGGGCAGCACAAAATTCTCAATCAAGCGAAGCAGGCGTACATCGAAAGCCTGGGGAAACTCAAATGCGATCCACACAACCCGGAATTACGAGAGCAAACTCTCGCCCTCGGAAGAAGTTATGCGAACAACGCAAGGAAGTTGAAAGGGGTTGCACTCTTCGATGAGGTGGCGCTGATGAACGATATTAATGCGGCCTGCGCCCGAGCCGGTAGCAAGGTCATGATAGAAGTAGACAAGAGGAAACCATCCGTTGAAAAGCGGCTTGCAAAACTCGAAGATCTGCGTTCCAAACAGATCATTAGTGAGCAGGAATACCAATTACGCCGACAACAGATTTTGGATGAGCTATAGGTTGGCCGCCACAGGAACTTCATTGGGCGATGACCAGTAACCTACCACTGTGACTGGTGCTCTGCGTTGCCTTCGGCGCGCACCAGGTGCGAAGGCTGTCCTCGAATTTTTTCAAAGCGTGCTCGCCAAGACCTCGCCTCAGTCGCGACCCATGCCCATTTTTTGCGACGCCTCCGCCACCGGTCAACGCTGGACGAAAGGACTGTTTCTGAAGTCGCTCGTTGATTTCGCGAAGGCGATCGACTTGACCGCGGCCGACTTTCGGATCGAGCTTCAGTATGTACGTCGGTTCACCGCGATCGCAGAAAAGATCAATGGCTAAACGCAGCCAGTGGGATTCGGTATCGCGTTCGCGGACTCGATGCGTACAACAGAGCGTAACTGTCACACTCGCCATCGAGACAATTCATGACGCAGTTCACCACCAGTCGCGGACGGCCGTTGCCGATCGGCGTTAGCCCGACCCCTGACGGAGCCAATTTCGTGCTGCTGTGCCGGCACGGGACGAGCGTGAGCCTGCTGATTTTACCGGAAACCGGCGGCACGAAACCGATTGCGGAACTGCCGCTCGATCCGCGCAAGAATCGCACCGGCGACCACTGGCACGTTCGCGTTCACGGGTTGCCGAACACGTTCTGTTACGGCTGGCGGGTCGATGGCCCCAAGGGTGGCAAGAACCGTTTCGACCCGTCGCGCATCTTGCTGGACCCGGCGGCGACGATGATCTCCGGCGGTACGCAGTGGGCGGCCACGTGTGAAATCGACCCCGAGCGCACGACGCGACGCAGCCTGTACCATCGCACGCACGAATACGACTGGGGCGATGATGCCCCGCCGCTGATCCCGCACGAAGAGTCGGTGATTTACGAACTGCACGTGCGCGGGTTTACGTGCAGTCCGTCGGCGCAAGTGGCGAAACCGGGCACGTTCGCGGGGCTTGCGGAAAAGATTCCGTACCTGAAATGGCTCGGTATTACGGCAGTCGAACTGTTGCCGATCCACGAATTCGACGAATGCGAATGCCCGTTCTTCAACCCGCAGACCGGCGAAAAGCTCTCGAACTTCTGGGGGTACAACTCGGTTGCGTTTGCGGCACCGAAGGCCGCTTTCGCGGCATCTGCGGACGTAAACGGGCAGATTCACGAATTCCGCGACATGGTGAAAGCGTTTCACGCGGCGGGTATCGAAGTGATCCTCGACGTCGTGTTCAACCACACCGGCGAGGGCGACGACCGCGGGCGAACTTTCAGTTTCCGTGGGTTGGACAACGAACTGTATTACATGATGGACGACTACGGGCGGTACCTGAACTTCTCCGGGTGCGGCAATACGGTGAACTGCAATCACCCCGTCGTTCGCGATTTGCTGATGACCTGCTTGCGGTATTGGGGCGGGCATATGCACGTCGACGGTTTCCGGTTCGACCTCGCTTCGGTGCTCGGTCGCGACCGTAAGGGGAATGTGCTGATCGATCCGCCGGTGATCGAAGCGATTGCCGAAGATGGCGTGTTGGCCGATGCAAAACTGATTGCCGAGCCGTGGGATGCCGCGGGGTTGTATCAGGTCGGCGGGTTCCCGTTCGGTCGGCGTTGGAGCGAATGGAACGGCCGATACCGCGACGACGTGCGGCACTTCTGGCGCGGCGAACCCGGTTACACTGCGGCCATCGCGTCGCGGCTCTGCGGCAGTGCGGACCTCTATCAGTGGAACGGTCGATTGCCGCGCCACTCGATCAATTTCGTGACCGCGCACGACGGCTTCACGCTGTGGGATCTCGTCAGTTACAACGGCAAGCACAACGAACTCAACGGCGAGCAGAACCGCGACGGTTCCAACGACAATTATTCGTGGAACTGCGGTGCGGAAGGCGAAACCGACGACGTCGCCGTGAACTTGCTGCGAGTGCGTCAGGCGAAGAATTTCATGGCCACGCTGATGCTGTCGCAGGGCGTGCCGATGTTCCTTTCCGGCGACGAGTTTTTGCGAACGCAGCACGGCAACAATAACGCTTGGTGCCACGACAACGAGATTAGCTGGGTCGACTGGACGTTGGCCGAGAAGAACGCAGACTTCTTGCGGTTCGTTCGCGAACTGATCTGGTTCCGAAGACGGCATCCGGTCTTGCGTCGTCGTCGATTCCTTGCGGGCGAAATCGAAAACGCGCACTCGGACACCATCGGACCGTTCCCGCCGAGTGGCCCGACTCGAGCGGGTGAAGCGGGCAAAATGGACGATAGCGGACGGATACCGGTCGGTGCCACCGAACGCCGTGCGGCCAGCCCGACGATTCTGCCATCGGCGAGTTCGCGGCCCGCGTACGACATCGCCTGGCACGGCGTCGAACCGGACTTGCCCGATTTTAGCCAATACTCGCGCACGTTGGCGTATAGCCTCGACGGTCGATTCACCGGTCGCGAAGGCGAACTCGATTACGCGGCCGATGGCGATATGTATTTCGCGATGAACTCGCATCACGAAGCGGTGAAGTTCCGGATTCCCGAATCGCCGACGGGAAGAACGTGGCGGCGCGTCATCGACACGGCGGCCACATCGCCGAACGATTTTCAGGCCGAAGGGCAGGGCGAAGTCGTCGACGCAGGCACCACCCTAAGCCTCGCCGCATTCTCGCTGATCGTGCTCGTGGCGACGTAGATATGCTTCGGGCGGGGTGATTCGATACGTTTTTGTTAGAACCCGCGAGAAGGCACGACATCGCAGAAACGACAGTAATCCCTCGCTATCGCGTCGGGCTAACAAGATTGGTTTATTAGACCGGTGATGTGTTATTTCCGACCGGGTGAAGTATAGCGGCTGAATGATGCGGCTGTTGCCAGAACTGTCATTACCGTAACATTTGATTGGACGCGAGCGGGTTGGGTCGGTTATATCTATTGTTGCGTATTCACAATCCACCTCGAGGTTCATCATGGCCAGCGACGAACTCGGAAGTCTGTCCCAAAAAGTCCGCAAGGACAGCCTGCGTTCTGCGCGCGTGACGATGTTCATCGTCGGCGTGCTGACCATCGGTGCGAACCTTTTTTTCGCGTTGAGTGCCGAGCAAATGGTCGATAAAGAGATCGCCGATATGCGAAAGACGGGCGTCGTCTTCGATGAGGCCGAACTCAAATCGCTGCGCGAATCGGCGATTCGTACGACCCAGTTGAGTAGTTTCGTGTTCGTCGGGCTCGGTGCGGTTTTCATCGCGCTGGGAAGTTTCGTCTACAAAGCCCCCGTTGCGTGTACGGTCGCGGCGCTCGTGTTGTACTTGGGCGGGTGGATGGCCACGGTTGCAATATCGGTAGCGGGTGAAGATGGTGCCAATGTGGCGAAGGCAATCATGAGCGGGATTGTGATTAAGATCATCATCGTTTGTCTCGCCAAGGCGGTTCAAGCGGCGATTGCGTATCAAAAAGAGAGTCAACTCTTGGCGAACGACAATCGCGACTTGGCCCTATGATTCCGCCCGATGAAACTCCCGTCGATCCCGCCGCTCTACCGGAAGAGCGCGCATCGCTGCCCTGTTGGCGGTGCGGGTTGCGCGTCGATCCGTCGGAGAGCCGTTGCACGCATTGTGCGGCTCGACTGCATCCGCAGAACGATGTCCGCGACACGAAACCGAAACCCGATGAATCGCGACAATTGTTCGTCGTCCTCGGTGGATTTTTTGCGTTCTTGCTCACGTCGATCTTGTACGGCATTGTTGCGAACGTGGCGGGCGACAAGCAACCCAAAGCCTTTGAAGACGGCCTCGTCATCGCGGTCGAAACGATCGACGCGATCATTCTCCTGATCGTCTGGGCGAGTTGCGGTTCCGCGCGACTCCCGATCGCCACCGGGCGATACCGCTTGCGTGCGTGGCTGTACGCCGGTCCGATACTCGCGGTCTATTTAACCGTCAACTGCCTGTATCACGATGCGATTCGCGAGTACATCCACATCGAATGGCTGAAGTTGCCAGACCCGCCCGGCCTCACGGCGATGTCGGTCGCGACGACTTGCGTGCAACCGGCGATCGTCGAAGAATTCTTCTTTCGCTACCTGATATTGGGCGTGCTTCGCAGGCACTGCGGCGTTCATGGCTCAGTTCACATCTCGGCGGCAATGTTCGCCATTTGTCACGTCCACGTGCTGCTGAGCATGCCGTACCTATTCGCGGCGGGCGTGTTTTTCGGCTATGCGCGCGCCGCATCGCGGTCGATGGTGTTGCCGGTATCGTTGCATTTCATTCACAACTTAATTGTAACTTGGTGGGAGGCGGAATCGTGACGGGTGAAATCGTCGAATCGAAACCGAGTGGAGGCTGTGCGGCAGCACTCTTCTCGGTCCTTGCGGTTCTCCTCGGCGCGTTGCTATTGGCCGTCCCAAAAAACCAAGGTTGGCTCGTCGCGTTTTTGCCACTCGGTATGGCGGCGGGCATCTGGCTCGGTCGCGACCGGCGCGTCGTCTTTCGCATCGCCGAATCGCGGCTGGAATTCGAGCATCCCGAAGAAGCATTCGTCGAGTACGAATCACTCGAAAGCATCACGACCCGTCGCAAACGCGGCAGCGAACAGTTCCCGATTCAGCTTCGCCACCGTGGCGGCACGACGAATATCCCCGCAGAGTTGTCGGTGTCGTCGCTTCGATTGTTGCACTTTCTCGATGAGAAACTTCCTCCGTTTCGACTCGAAAATCTGCCCGATGCACTCCTCGGATTCCGCGAGGAACAAATCGCGAAGTTCGGCGAGGATCGCGTGTTCTCGTTCGGCGGGCGTGCGAAAGGGGCAGAACCGCCTTCGTATAAGTGGGTGGGGGGATTGCTCGGACTCGCGTTGTCTGCGGTTTTTATGAGCACGATTGGCTGCCTCGCTCAGCCCGATTCGCAAACCGAATGGATGGAAGCGGGGCTGAGTATCAGCTTCTTCGGTGCGTTCCTCGCGTTCGTCGTTTGGGTCAGCGGTCGGTCGGCACAATCACGAGACAATCGGCGATCCGGTCTCATCGTCGGCCCCACCGGGATTGCCCTTCTGCAAGGCGAAACGAAAGGCAAAATGCGTTGGGACGAGTTGAAAGCGATCGAGCATCCACCCGTGAAGCGTTTCGGCACACGGCGAACGGCCGACAGCAAACGCGGCATCGGGCTGCTCGTTGACGGTGGATACATCGTGATTTTCGACTACTACAATCGGCCGTCAGAGGAAATTTACCGCATCCTACGCGAGTTCTGGAACGGCGGGTCCGATAGTCGTTCTCGTCACCAATGAGGCGTTCACGCATCGTTTTCAAAAGTATTTGCCACGCAAAAAACTATCAAAGCGAACGCGGTGATCGTTACTGACGTGACTCGCAGGCCGTTTCCCGAAGTTCGCGGAAGAGTTTCGCGAGGGCGGACGGCTGATAATGCGCGTTCAAACCACTCGGGCTGGGAAGAACCCAAACGCGAGTGGTTCCGATTGCGATTGGCTGCAAACCGAGCGTGGCCTTGGGTCGATCGAACGCGACTCGGTACGCGCCGATACTCAACACCGCCAGATACTGCGGCCGAAAGTGTCGCACCTTCGCTTGCAATCGTAGGCAGCCGGATTTCAACTCGGCTGCGGAGAGTTCCGCCATGCCGGCCGTGGCTCGCTCGTGGACGTTCGTGAGGCCGTACCCGAGATCGAGAAAATCGGCGTCTTCGTACGGCGAGTAAAGACGATCTGTGAATCCACCGGCGAAAATAGCGGGCCAAAAGCGATTGCCGGGCCGCCCGAAGTGATGGCCAATCGCAGCCGAGTACAACCCGGGATTCGTTCCGCAGAAGAGCACCTTTAACCCCGTCCGGATCAGATCGGGCACCGTCGTATTGGCAGCCGCGAGCACCGCCGCTCGGTTCGGTTTTTCGCTCACCGGTGTGCTCCTGAGTCTCTCCGGGGGTGCTTCTCTTGCGATCGCGTGTATTTGCGACTAAAGTCTACGCAACATGTCGGTATGATTGATTGGCAGATCGACCAGCATTTGCAAGAGAGCGAGTGCGAGCGTTTTCCCTTGTGTGTCGGAACGCAGGCTGCGACTCGCGCCGCCTGCGAGGACATTCGACAACACGAAATTGAACGCACGCAGATTTGCAGCGGGGTAACGCACGACTTCGGTTGCCCCGAGCGGAAGGAAGTACGCCGCCACGACCTCGGCACTCACGTGCGCCTCGAGCCATGCGAACCCAGAATCGGTGTATGCGATAATGGCTATGTTTGAATGATTTCCCTTATCGCCACTGCGACCGTGCGCGATGGTCGATAGCGGTACGCGAACGGTCATGCTTGCGACTCGGTGCGATGATGGATACTCGAAGTATATCTCGCAGCGAGCGGGGCGCATTGGATTTCCGTTCCGGAATTCGCCGCGATGCGCGATGTTCCGCAGAAAATCTAAATCCGTCAGCACGGTTTGCGAATAGGAAAGCGTAGGAGTGTGGGTTCACTCCGCGCGACACTGTTTCCCGAGGCGTGCGATGCGTTTCACTTACCGATCTGGAGAACGACCGCTCGATGGCTTCACCATCAAGCGCGGCGTCGGCCAAGGTGGGTTCGGCGAAGTGTACTTCGCCGTCAGCGATTCCGGCAAGGAAGTCGCACTCAAGTTGCTGCGCGGCGGCTCGGACATCGAACTCCGCGGCGTCGCGAACTGCTTGAACCTCAAGCACAATAACCTCGTTCACATTTACGATCTCAAAAAGGACGGGCACGGCGAACAGTGGCTGGTAATGGAGTACGTGCAGGGCGAATCGCTCGGGCACGTCATCGACCGCCACCCGGACGGTCTGCCGGTGAATTTGGCCGTCGAGTTCTTCCAGAACTTGGCGCGGGCCGTCGCATACCTGCACGAACACGGCGTGGTCCACCGCGACCTCAAGCCTGCGAATATCTTCCTCGAGCACGGCAACCTGAAGGTCGGCGATTACGGCTTGTGCAAAGCGATGAGCGCGAGCAACCGCAAGATGACCAAGGCGGTCGGCACCGTCAACTACATGGCCCCGGAGATCGGCAGCGGCGATTACTCGAAGTCGATCGACGTGTATGCGTGCGGCGTGATCCTTTACGAAATGCTGACGGGTAAACTGCCGTTTGAAGGCCAGACCGATGCCGAGATTATCAAGAAGCACCTGTTCGACCTGCCCGAGTTGGAACCGGTGCCGGAGCCGTTTCGTGCGGTGATTGCGAAGGCGCTCGATAAAACGGCGTCGCGCCGTTATGCCACGCTCGCGGAAATGGCAAAGGCCGTCGATGATGCGTACCCGACGCAACCGGTCGCACCGCTCCCGCCGATGGCCTCGAAGGTGAATACGCCGATCCCGACGATGGCGATCCCGGTGTTACCCATCTTCGTACCAACCGCAGAACGCCCGATTGCGATACCCGTGCCGATACCGGTGTTGCGAAAAGCACTGCCGATTCCGCTTCCGCCGAAATCGAGCGGAAGCGGGATCGGCTTTCGCGAACGGTTGCTTGCGACGAGCGAAGCGATGGTGAAAGCCCCGTTCGGCATCGCGCTCGGCGTGATCGCGTGGTCGCTGCTCGCGCAAACGACCGAATGGGCGTCGCTGGGCAAAGTGTTCTTGGTGAGCCTCGCGCTTTGTTGGGCGATCCTGATTTCCTCGGCGGGGGTTCGCTACAAGGCCGCAGATACTTGGTCGCGCCGCTTTCGGCTCGCGGCGTTCGGCTTCGGTATCGGCCTGCTCGCGTTCTGGTTCGATGGCGGTATCGGCCCCGAGTTCGATCCGCCGATGGACGAGTCGGCCGTCTCCGAAAAGTATCTGTTCGACACGCTACGCATTCCGCCGAAGTCGGTTCCGATCGCATTGAAGTATGCGTTATATTTCACTTGCGTTCTCGGTGTGGCACGTTGGTGGCGAATGGGTGCGAAAGACCGCACGGATCGCTTCAGCTTGTTCCCGCCGTTCGTCGCCGCGTTCTGGAGCACGGTACTGATGTTCCTGTGGCCGTGGGAAGCGACGTCACCGGGCCTAGGTCAGTTTGCGATGATCCTGACCGCCGTCGTCGTGCAATGGGTGTCGCCGTGGGAACCCGCACCGCCCTCGTTGGGCAAGAAGCGACGATATAATCCTTTGTAAAGCGTGAAGCGGGAAACGAATTTCAAGGAGCGACCATGACGACGCGGACCGCCCGATTTGCGATGTTGTTCGCCATTGTTGCGGCAAGCGGTTGCGGCGTGCGGTACGAAATGCCTGCATCCGCACCGAAAATCGTCGACGTGAAGCGGGCATCGCCGAAGGACGTGCGCGAATACACCGCAACCAACGGGGCGATTGCCGGAGCCAAGGTCGGTCAAGCGATGCTTCCACCGGTGCCAACGCAGCCGAACGTCCGGTACGACATCCCCGTCCGGCCGCAGCCCCCCGTTACTTCGTCTGTCATCCGCGTTCACGTGAAAAGCGAGAAGCCGTATACGAAACGAGACTTGGCTCTCGTCGACGCCCTCACCGTCGCCCGCATCGAAGTGATGAAGCAACTCGAAACGCTCGACCCGCCCGTTCATGCGTACCCGTCGATGGTGGCGATGCGGAACGAGTATCTGCGCAGAGAGAGCATCGTGGAAAAGTCCCCGACCGACAGCGAACGGGCCGAGTGGGTGGCGAACAAACTCGACCCGAACCGCATGTGGGTAGAGATCGACGTCGAGCTAAACGACGATCAAATTCAGCGGTTGCGGTCGAGCGAGCGGGTGAACGTCGGCTTCCGCGTCGGCGGGGTGATCTTCGTGATGGCACTCGCGATTAGCGGCTTCCTCCGCCTCGACGAATGGACGCGCGGCTACCTCACCGTCTGGCTCGCCGTCGGCGCGTTCGCGATCGTCGGCATCGCCATCGCAGCCGTGCTGTATACTGTACGCGGTGGAAATTGACACAACTTCGCGATAGGGAACCGCGCGATGATTAGCGAAACGGATAAGCTCCTCGTTCAGCAGATCAAACGCGGTGGCATCGACGCGGACAAATCGTGGCACGATCTGGTCGAGCGCTACGAAGGCCGCCTGCGTGCTTACGTCCGCCGTCGCCTCCGCGACCCGGCTACCACCGACGACGTCGTGCAAGACACATTCATCGGCTTTCTGCGAAGCCTCGCGAATTACGACGAGAAACGCGATCTGCAAACCTGGCTGTTCACGATCGCCGCGCACAAAGTGACGGATCGCATTCGTAAAGTCGGTCGGCAGCCATTCCTAACCGGCAACGATTCGGACGAAGAGCAACTCGGGAAAGCCTCCGACGACCGCCAACGCGGCGGCTCGAGTATCGCCCGCAGTAAGGAACGCCAGGAACTCGAAACCGAAGCGATCGCGCGCGGCCTGCGCGAGTTGGTCCGCGGCTACATCCAAAAGGCCGACTACAGCCGCGTGCAGGTTCTCGAATTGCTCTTCGTAAAAGGGATGCCGAACAAAGATGTCGCCGCGTTTCTCCACGTCAACGAACAGCAAGTCGCGAACTACCGCTTCGCCGCCGTCAAGAAACTCACCGAGCAAATGAAAGCCGCCGGGCTACCCACCGATGTCTTCCCGGAGTTGAACGAAGGGTAAACTTCCTGTTGCGCGAAACACCCATTTCTTCGTAGCAGAAGTCGTGAGACTTCTGACGCAGAAACTATCCCAAAGTCTCACGACTTCGACTGCGCCAACTCTTCACACTACCCCACGAACACGCCACCCGTGAAGCCGCTGATCGAATCGAAGTCGAACTTGGCGGGTTCGTCGCGAGGGCCAACTCATACAACGCACAATCCCGCCTTGCACCGGTGGGGTTGCACTCGCTACGATAGTCTGTTCGGTTTTACTCGCAACCCGCCGGTGACCATGCCGCTGACAAAAACGCCCCCGATGGCCACGACTGCCGTGACCACTGCCACCACGTTCCCGACGTTCGACCCGATGAATCCGTTCATCGTGCAATCGGATCGCTCGGTACTCGTGGAGGTAGACAATCCGAAGTATGCTGCGGCCCGCGATGCACTTGCGCCGTTCGCGGAACTGGAAAAAAGCCCCGAGCACATCCACACGTACCGCATCTCGAACCTGTCGCTGTGGAACGCCGCCGCCGCGGGGTTCACCGCCGAGCAGATGGTGGCAGTGCTCCAGAAGTACACGAAGTTCCCGATCCCGCAGACGCTGCCCGGCGACCTCGCCGAAACCGTCAGTCGCTATGGTCGCGTCCGTCTGGAACGCGCCGAAGAAGGCAAATTGCGGCTCGTTTGCCGCGATAAGCCACTTCTCGAAGAGTTGAGCCGACAGAAAAAGCTCAAGGAATATCTCGGCGTTCGGATCGACGACCTCAGCTTTTCGATCGACCCGGCGCACCGCGGGATTTTGAAGCAAACGCTGATCTCCGTTGGCTATCCGGCCGAAGACCTCGCGGGGTACACCGAAGGCGCATCGCTGCCGACGCAACTGCGCGAGATCGCCACGAGCGGCATCCCGTTCCACGTCCGCGATTATCAGCGCGATGCCGCCGATGTTTTCTATGCGGGTGGAGACGTTCGCGGTGGCTCCGGCGTGATCGTTTTGCCTTGCGGTGCTGGCAAAACCATCGTCGGCATTATGGCGATGTCGCTGTTGCAAAAATCGACGCTGGTTCTGACGACGAGCGTGACGGCGGTGAAGCAGTGGCGTCGCGAAATTATCGACAAAACGAACCTCACCGAAGCCGATGTGAAGGAATACACCGGCGACAATAAAGAGATCGGCCCGGTTACCGTTGCCACGTATCAAATCATCACGTATCGCCCCGGAAAGAAGCGAAAAAAGAATAAGCCGAAGCCGAACGAAGACGACATTGAGGACGATGACGAAGAAGAAGACGAGCCGATGCCCGAGCCGACGATGGAAGAACTCGAAGGCGAGGACGAACCCGAAGCGCGCGGCAAACGGCGCGGCCCCGGTTCGCCCGATGAATATCCCCACTTCGGCTTGTTCGACAAGCAAGATTGGGGCCTCATCATTTACGACGAAGTCCACTTGTTGCCCGCGCCCGTCTTCCGCGTCACCGCACAGATTCAAGCGCGTCGGCGGCTCGGATTGACGGCCACGCTGATCCGCGAAGACCAACGCGAAGGCGATGTGTTCACGCTCATCGGCCCGAAAAAGTACGACGTACCGTGGAGAGAACTCGAATCGAAAGGCTGGATCGCCTCGGCGTCGTGTACGGAAATCCGCGTCAGCCTGCCCGACGATCGCTTGCGCATGGAGTACGCTGTCGCCGACTGGCGGCACAAGTACCGCCTCGCCAGCGAAAACCCCGTCAAAGACGAAGTCGTGGCGGAGTTACTCAACCGCTATCACGATCAGCGTGTGATCGTCATCGGACAATACCTTTCGCAATTGCGAACGATGGCGAAGCGGTTCAACATCCCGCTCATCACCGGTTCGACGCCGAACGTCGAACGCGAACTGCTTTACAATCAGTTCCGTAGCGGCGAAGTGCGACACTTGGTGTTGTCGAAAGTCGGGAATTTCGCGATCGACTTGCCCGACGCGAACGTGCTGATTCAGATATCGGGCACGTTCGGCAGTCGGCAGGAAGAAGCCCAACGGCTCGGTCGCGTGTTGCGTCCGAAGGGGTCTGGCGGCGAAGCGAACTTTTACACGGTGGTGACGCGCGATACCCGCGAACTCGACTTTGCCCACCACCGGCAGATGTTTCTAACCGAACAGGGGTATAGTTACGCGATCGTCGATGAACGGGAAATCCTGCCCGCGCCCGCGCCGAAACACATAGAATCTCCGGTATGACACCTACGACGATCCGCCTCGCCGCCAAGCTCCACCGCCGCGTCTGCTTCGTTCTGACCGAAGACGCGGTCTTGGCCGAGGAACTGCTCGCCCGGAAAAAACTCTCAACGGAAGTCGTGGGGCGACTGTCGGATCGCGTATTGCTCATCCGCCCCGGTCGCGCCGTGGCCGTGCTCGAAGAACTCAAGAAGATGGGTCACACGCCACAAGTCGTCGGGAAATAACAGCTATCGCGTCGCAACTCAAGGATTCGCCACAGCTGGTTTTCAAGGGCGATTGCCCCCGCGCAGGCTGTTTACACGTCGCCCGTGCCGTTCTCATGGGTTCTTCATTTGGGTCTGCTTACACTCGGGTTATCTTCTCCAATCGTTCCACCAATTGCCGTATCTCATGAAAACCTATTTTTGCAGCTTCGCGATTGCACTTCTGGCCATCAACGCAAGTTCCGCAGCAGAAACCGCACCCGCCCCAAGAGTCGCCATAGACCTGACGGGTTATCGAAATGTACCCGATGCGATCAAGGCGGATCCGAAGTCGCTCAAGATGAATGCGGCACCCGCGATCCCCGGCTTTCTCGGCATCGAGATCGGCAGCGATGCGACCGGTCGTGCGCGCATCGAAGATGTCCAAAGCGATTCCCCCGCCGAAAAAGCGGGGCTGAAAACCGGCGATACGATTCTGGCAATCGGCGACGATGCGACGCTCACGGTGACGGCGGTACGCGAAAAACTGCGGACGCGGTTCGCGGGGGAAGAACTGGTAGTTCGCGTTCAGCGCGGCAAAGAAACACTCGAGATTCGCGCCAAGTGGAAGGCGGCGAGCGTGCCGTACAAGTTGACGGGGGATCGCGCCGTACTCGGCATTCAAATGACGCCGCCGAAGTTGGGCGGTGGCGTCGAAATTACGAGTGTGACGACCGGCGGCGGGGCGGACAAAGCGGGTGTCAAGATCGGCGATGTGATTACCAAAGTCGATGCCACTTCGATCGAGGGCGACAACGCATTTCGCGAATTGTTTACCGAAAAGAAATCCGGTGACGTCGTCACGCTGTCGGTGAAACGCGGCAAAGACACACTCGAAATTCGTGCGACGCTTGCCAACGAAGAGCGTACCAATCGCACTGGTGGTTGGGACGATCGCTTGCCGCGAATCTGGACGAAGCCCGCGTTCCGTTTGGCGATCATCGGCGTCGAATATCCCGACGTGAAACACAACCCGAAGATCGGCGAAACCGACTGGGATGCGGCGATGTTCAGCACTGGCGGTTACGCGGATAAGAACGCGACCGGGCAACGCACCTACGGCAGCATGAACGATTACTACCGCGAAATTTCCTACGGCAAGTTCAATATCTCAGGCAAATTCGCGGGCTGGGTCGAAGTATCGAAGAAGCGACTCGAGTACTCAACGGGTAACGGCACGAGCAGCCGCGAAAAAAGCAGCCTGCTGACCGAAGCGATGGACAAACTCCTTGCGGTGAAGGGCAAAGATGCACTCAAAGATTACGACGGCGTCTTCTTCCTATACGCTGGGGACCGCGTGCAAACGACGCGCGGCAGCCTCTATTGGCCGCACCGCGCGAGCGTTCGCCATAATGGCAAGTCGTGGCCGTACTTCATCGTTTCGGAGATGGTGCCGCAACGCGGCGTCAGCAACATGACCGACATCAGCGTGTTCTGCCACGAGTTCGGCCACATGATCGGCCTGCCAGATTTATACGCGAAACCGGAAGTGCCCGGTATGGAAGGCGTCGGCGGTTGGTGTGCGATGTCGCAACAGAACCCCGCCGGGCGACCGCAACATTTCTCGGCCTGGTGCAAGGAACAACTCGGCTGGATTCAACCGACGCTGATCGACCCGCGGATCAAGCAAAAGATCATCCTACGACCGATCGAAGACGCGCCGACCGATTGCTTGAAGATCGTCGTGCGACCCGATGCGAGCGAATACTTTCTGTTGGAGAATCGCAAGAAGAAAGGCTTCGACACAAATTTACCTGCCGAGGGATTGCTCATCTGGCGTGTGATGCCGGGCCGTGGCAGCCAGCCGGTGTATTTGGAAGAATCGCACGGCATCGCAGGCCCCGAAGGCCCGCGCGCGTTCCCCGGTGCGGTACCGTTCCCCAGCCCCGCGAACAACGCCTTCACGCCACAAACGATTCCGTCGAGCGCATCGCAAATCGGCGGCGGCCTCGACGTCCACATTACGAACATCCGTCGATTGTCCGATGGCCGGATCGTGCTGCACATCGGGTATCAGTATCAGTGATCTGCTTTCAGCGATCAGCTATCTGCCAGCAGCAACCCAGGGGCGCGGACGCGACCCTGGGCTATAAGATTTAACCCCGTTGGGGTAAATGCATAGCCAATTCTTACCCCAACGGGGTTCCATCTCATAGCCCAGGGTTAGACGTTTACGTCGTACCCCTGGGGCCTTCTGACGCCTGACCGCTGACTGCTGACTGCTGAAAGCTGAAAGCTGAAAGCTACGTCTGTAACGAATTTGTCACGCGACACTGTCAACCGTGCGAGATGTGCCAACAATTCATGCGGAGTTGCGTTTGGTTGATTGACAGCCTATCTGGTGGCATGTTAGCGTAAGGAAAACCGTACGGAACGGACTAAGTCAACGCTGTCGTCCGTTTGCTGCGGTTGTGATGGTCGAATAGACCTTACGGATCGTTGCCAACGAACCCTGTCGGAAACCGTTGGATTGAATATCACTGTCTCGGCACGAACTCAGCCGCATCGACTGACACCGCGAATATCAGATAGGGAGCAATCATGGCGAAACCTACCGCCGCATGGGGCATCGATATCGGGCAGTGTGCCTTAAAGGCATTGCGGCTAGAGATCATCGACGGCGTGCCGACGGCCACCGCGTTCGATTACATCGAACACCCGAAGATTCTCTCGCAGCCCGACGCGGACCCCGACGCGCTCACCCGCGAGGCGCTCGATAAGTTCCTGTCGCGCAATCAATTGAAGAACGACATCATCGGCATCGGCATTCCCGGCCAGAGCGGTTTGGCACGGTTCGTGAAACTGCCACCGGTCGAAGAGTCGAAGATCGGCGACATCGTTAAGTTTGAAGCCAAACAACAAATCCCGTTCCCGCTCGAAGAAGTCGTCTGGGACTTCCAGAAGATCTCGGGCGGCGAGGTCATCGGCGGCTTCGCGATGGAGACCGAAGTCGGCCTGTTCGCGATGAAGCGCGAAGTGATCTCGAAGTACATGGGCCAGTACAACGCGGCGGGCATCGAGTGCCATGTCGTGCAGATGGCCCCGCTCGCGCTGACGAACTTCGCGACATATGAACTGCTGAAGAAGGGTGGCAACGCGGCGGCTGTCGATCCCAATGCCCCCGTTCCCGAAGACGACACGCCACGCGGCAAGAAGCGTTGCGCCGTCGTTCTCGATGTCGGTACCGATAGCTCGAACTTGATCATTACCGATGCGGGTAAGATCATCTGGCAACGACCTCTGCCACTCGGTGGCAACCACTTCACGCGGGCACTCACCAAGGAAATGAAGCTAACGTTCGCCAAAGCCGAGCACCTGAAGCGAAATGCGGCGAAGTCCCCCGATTTGGCGCAAATCCTGAAAGGGTTGCGGCCCGTGCTGACGGATTTCGTCGGCGAAGTGCAGCGTTCCCTGGGATACTTCACGAACACGCACCGCGACGCGCACGTCGCCTACATGGTCGGCCTCGGCAGTGCGTTCAAGCTGCCCGGCTTGCAAAAGTACATGTCCGAGAAGCTATCGCTCGACGTTCGCAAGCCGAACAAGATCGAACGCCTCCAGGGCGATGCCGTGCTGAAAGATCCCGTATTTGCGGAGAATCTACTGACGTTCCCCGTGGCGTACGGACTTGCATTGCAAGGCTTGAACCAACTCGGCGACGTCAAAGATTACGGGCGAATCAACACGAACTTGCTGCCCACCGAGATTCGCACGGAACGGCTGATTCGCGCCAAGAAGCCGTACGCGGCAGCGGCGGCGGCGTGCTTGTTGCTCGGCACCGGGGCGATGGCGTTCGGCTACGGCGTGCAATACAACTCGGTGTCCGATCCGTCGATCAAACGCGAAGCGGAAAAGGCCAAATCGATCGTCGACGCGGCGGCCAAGCAGACGACAGAAAAGAATAACGGCGAAAAGGCGATCGACGATTCGCAGACCGACGTGAAGGCGATCATTCGCGGTAATCCGAATCGGCTCGATGTCGTGCGATTGCACGAAGTCATCTCGGCGGCACTTCCGCGTGCCGGGGAAGATGGCAACCTGTTCGACAAAGCCGACGGCACGATGCGAACGCCGTTCTGGAGTAGCGACGAAGGTCGGCGGGCATTGACGGCCGCAAAACTTCGCGTGAAGCAAGGCGTGCCGATCGATCGTGCGGGCGAGGAGGATCTCTCTTCAAACCTCGCACAGGTGAACATCGAAATGATTCACACTCGCTACACCGACAACTTGAAATCGTTCTACGAGAAAGCCGACGCAGCAACGTGGTCGAAATTCAGTCGGGCGATTGCGGAAAAGATGCCCGAAGCCGAACGCGAGAAGGACGAACAAGAACAGAAAGCGTGGAAGCCGAAACTGCCCGAGGGCGGTGGCTGGATCGTGGAAGTTCGCGGTTACACGAACCACAGCGACGGCACGAAGTTCCTCGAAAATGCCGTACTCGGCAACTTCAAAGACGCCGACTTGTACGCCGCGCAAACCAAAGGTGAGAAAGTCGGGAAGTATTTGACGGGCGTCACCGATCCGATCACGGGGCGGATCAGCCACGTCAGTCTGTTGTACACCAAGCAGATCGAAAACCCGAAATCGAAGAAGGCCGATTTCACTGGGCAAGGCGCATCGACGATCGACAAGTTCTTCGATGGCGTAGCTGCTACTGCTCCTGGCACCGATCCGGCGCAACCTGCTCCCGGTGGGGACATGGGGCCTGTGGCAAGTGGAACGAGTTCCGGCGGTGGCTGGGTGCCGCTGGGCGGAAGTACAGCCGCCCTGGGTGGTGGTAGTGGTGGGAGTGGCGGTATGGAGTTGAGCGGGATGAATCCGGATGATGGAGCAGCGGGAGATCGCATGGCGCTGATGATGGGGCCAATGGGTCCGATGGGGCCGATGGGTCCAGCGGGAGCGGCCGTGCCAGCGGACGCGGTTAAGCCGGCGAAACCGAAATTCCGGTACGAGTTCGTCATTTGCTTCGCGTGGCGCGATGCGGCGGGTCAAACGGTGCCGCAAACCGGTACGGGGGCCAATCTGGGCGGCGGTGGCGGTGGCGTAACGGGCCTGGGTGGCAAATTTACTGAGGTCGGCAGGTAAATCGAGCGAACGCGGTCTCGAAGCAAATTCTGCCGAGACCGCTTTTCCCTAAATTACGATCTACGAGAATGGGCCATGAAAAATAACGACGCGCTGAAAAAGCACCACTTCTGGATTCTCGCGATCCTCGCGCCGCTCTTCGTCTTCCTCGCGGTGATTTTCCTGTTCACCGGCGTCGATTCTGCGATCAGTGCGCAGAAAAAAGACAACGACGATAAAACGAAAGCGATCGTCGGTGCCAAAGCGGTTGGCAAGGGCGCGGTTGCCGACATTGCGATCAAGATGAAGATGCTCGAAGAGAAGAAGACGAAGCTTTGGGAAGATAACTGGAAGCTCCAAGCGGTAGCGAATCAGTTGTACACGTGGCCGCAGACGGCGGACGGATTGTATTCCCGATACGACGACTTCAAGTTCGGCACGGCACTCAAGGGTTTCGACGAATCGGCCGCAGAGCGATTTCGTCAGCAGGGCGTCTACGAAGCCATGCACGTCGCAATCGCGAACAAGATCGCACCGACGAAAATCCCGAACGGCTGGAAAAATACACTGCGTTGGGTGAATAACTGGGGCGAAAAGAAACCCGAATCGCGACAGATGTGGCTCGTGATGGAAGAT
This sequence comes from Limnoglobus sp., assembly GCA_043785305.1. Lineage (GTDB taxonomy): Bacteria > Planctomycetota > Planctomycetia > Gemmatales > Gemmataceae > Limnoglobus. The sequence continues at coordinate 39,602 of JAYVXI010000112.1, forward strand.
TTCTGGATTCAGCGTGCGTTGCTGGAACCGATCAAAGTCGTCAACGATTCGCTGTCCCGGTTCGACATGGACAAGCCCGACAACCAACTTCCACCACCCAATGCACGGAAGTTCAAAAGCCGGATTTGGGAACTCGATCTCGAAGTGAAAGATCAGCCCAACGGTGGACGCAAGTACATGACGGGCAAGATTAAGAACCGAACCAAGCAACTCCAACTGCTCGGTAGCGGGAACACGATGACGTTGCGCATTTGGTTCGATGCGACTCGGCTCGATCTGCCGCCATTCGAGTTCCAAATTCAAGGCGAATTCGTTCCTGGCGACGAATCGATTACGATCCCGCCACTGCCTTCGCACGTGTTCGCACCGGGAACGAACTTCACGGAGATCGCCAAAGTCGAGCAGATCCTCGACGAGAAAACCGTTCCGGTTCGACGCCTGGATCGCCTCGCGCTCGGATATCCCTCGGCGAAGTATTACACGACTGCTCTCAACAATCCGCGTTTTTGGCCCGATGCGGATCCAACGGCAGCAACAGCAGCGGCTCCTGCTGGTCCTGGGCCAATGGGCGATATGATGTCACCGAGCGGCGGGTCGGTATCCGGTGGTTCGGCAAACGTGGCGGCCACTCTTCGGCCCGGCGAGGCGGGCACGATGGCGCTGACGAAACTCGCCGATGGCAACAAAAAACGGTACGTCGACGTGACCGATCAGGTGCGACGAATGCAGGTGGCATTCACGGTGGTCGTCGATCAGCAGTACATTACCGATGTAATGATCGCGTTCGCCAATTCGCCACTACGCTTTGAAACCGTGCAGTATCATTGGAAGCGTGCGTCGCTGCCGAATTCGCTATCTTCGGACAGCTCGGGCGTCTCCGGTCAAGGTCGGGATGAAGGGAATTCCTCGATCGTGGGTAGTGCTGGGATGGGATTGGATTCCTCGCCGTTCGGACAGATAGGGCCAATGAGTTCCTCCAGACCGACGAGCGGCGAGACCAAAGGGTTTAGCTCGAACCAGTTCGGCGGTATCCCCGGACTCAGTGCCACCTCGTTGTCGAACGTATCCGAAGCCCAGGCCAATTCGGGTTTGGTCGAACTGACGGTATACGGCCTCATTTCGCTCTACGAGAAGTACGATCCGAAACCGAAGGACGGTGCCGAGACGAGCCAACTCGAAAGCGCGGGTAACAAGACGGTCGTACCGGAAGCGGTGAAGCCTACCGAAACGAAGCCAATGCCGGTCGAAACCCCAGCGAAACCTGCCGACGTTCCGAAAGCCCCTGGCGTCGAGACGCCGAAGGCAACCGAACCCGCACCGAAGCCCGTACCGCCAACGCCACCGGCAGTTACACCACCGGTGCCTGAGACACCGAAGAAAAACTAACGCGGTTACCGCCCCACACTCAACGAATCCAGCGAACATCAGGGAGAGCGTCCGATGGCAAAATTCAACCTCCAGAAACTGCTCATCGAGAAGGGCGAGAAGTTCGCGCTCGTGGCGGCCGCCGGTGGACTCGCCGTCCTCGGCGTATTGGGGATCATCACCGCGACCGGTGCCGACAGCCCGGCCACGGCGGTGAGCAAAATCAAAAACGGTGCGACGAGCTTACAAGGGCAAATCAACAACGAGAGCTCTACGAGCAAAGAGCTTCCCCCCGAAATGACCGGCGATAAGACGCTGGCGTTTAATTTGTTACCATCGAACGATTTCCGGCCCGTCAACCCGCTGTTCGAACCCGTCGATCAACCGAACAAGGCTCGCGAAAATCCGGTCGTTCTCGGCATCGTCGACGCCCAACTCGACCTCGTTCGATTGCCGATGAAGGCTTACGACATTCGCGTGAGTCCGAACGGCACGATTCAGATTGGCGTTCTGAAAAGCCACAACCTCAGTAAAACAGACCTGAAAACTATCGAGGAAAGCCTCAAAAGACACAACCCGAAAGATAAAAGACTGAAACCACCAACACCATCACCAGCTGGCGCTGTTCCTCCAGGAGGAACGAACCCGATGGGTCCGATGGGCCCGATGGGTGGTGGTCGCACAGGCGGTGGACGTAGCGGTGGGCCTGGTGGTGGCGACCCATCCGGTCCGAGTGGTGATTCTGGCGGTGGCGGCTCGGGCAATCAATATGCTCCCGGTGCGGGATCGTACGATGCGGGTGGTTCGCGATCCGAACCGACCGTCGATTACGTGGCAATCGATCAGTTCGATGGGAAATCCCCGCCCGCATTCATCATTTTCCCCCGACGAACGATCGTCGTTCATGCGGTATTTCCACTGAAAGCCCAACTCGAAGTGATTCGCCGGGCGCTCCGCCTGAAAACGGTCGATGAAGCATCGAGCCAAACCGTTACGCCGCCGTCGCCGAGCGGCCCGACGTTCGACGGCTTTGAAGTCGAACGGCGCGTCACCACGTCCGCAGGACAAGTCTACGAGTTCTCGACTTACGACCACGTCGGCCAGTACGTCAATACGATCTACAATCGCAAGACCGCCGACCAGCCCGACGACGGCTACATTCGCTACTTCCTCCGCTACGAACAAAAGATGGCGATCCCGCTACCGGCCGTGGCCGACGGACAAGCGGTTTATCCGGAAATCCGCATGGAATCGATCCGTGCCACCGTCGAAAAGCTGAAGCTCGCTCAGAAACCCGTCATCACGGAAAACGATCAAATAAAGAAGTTCAAGGGTGACACGACCGATCCGTTTATGCCTCAGGTCGGTGCGGCCGGCGGTGCGGGATCGGGCGCGTTTAGCGACTTCACAGGCTCGGGCAGTCAAGGCCCGGGCGTCTCGATGATGGGGCCGATGGGTCGTGGGTCGGGCACTAGCTTTAGCAAACCCGGTGGAAGCGGTCCGATGGGTCCGATGGGACCGATGGGTCCAATGGGTCCGGGTGGTATTGGTGAGTCGCCTTACGGTTCTGGCGGGCCGTACGGTAGCGGGACGAGTGGTGCTCTCCAAAATATCCAAGCCTCGATCGAACTCGAACACATGATGATTCGGTTCCTCGACGTCGATGTCGAGCCGGGGTACACGTATCAGTATCGCATCCGCGTGAAGATGAAGAATCCGAACTTCGGACGTCGCGATGTCGGCCGCCCGTCCGATGCGAAAGTCCCAATCTTGTTTGGCGAATGGACGACGATCGGTACGAAGGTGACGGTTTCCAGCGACCTGAACATGTACCTCGGCGACCCGGTGAAGTACCACGATTCGATCGTTGCGAAGTATAAAGACCGTGCCGTTCAGAACTTACTCGATAACAAGAACGGCGAGTTGCCCGTCGTTCAGATCCAAACCTGGATGCAGCAAGTCCTGCTCGACGGCAGCAAGCGCGAACCGCTCGGTGCCTGGGTACTCGCTGAAATCCCCGTCAATCGCGGTGAATTCATCGGTAAGAAACAACTGATCTCGTTGCCGCTCTGGTCGGCGGAGAAAGTCAAGTTCTTGCTCCAGACATTGCCGAAGTACAAAGTGGCGAATGCCAAGGATCAACCGAAGGGCGTACTCGTCGACTTCACGACCTCGATGATGTGCGTCGACTACGAAGGCGGGAAAGCCAAGCAAACGTTCGGTCAGCGAAATATCGAAGACGAATCCGCTGTCGAGATGTTGATCCTGCGTCCGGACGGTTCGATCTTCGTGCGTAACTCGGCTCAAGATGCCGAGGAGACGGATCGCGTCGAACGGGAAAAAGGTTGGAACGACTGGATCAAACGGGTCGAAGACGACACGAAGACCGCAGGCACGCTGACGAACCCGATGGGGACGACGGGCGACTTCGGCAAAGGCAAACAATAACCGCGAACGTGGCGGCAGATAGAATATCCAACCTCGGGGGCCGCATTCGGCCCCCGATTCTCGTTTCGCGAACATCCCGAGTAACCCATGCCACGCCTCGTCGATACGCACGCTCACCTGTTCGACGAACGCTTTCGGAACGACCTGCCGCAAGTGCTCGAACGCGCAACCGCTGTTGGGGTCGAACGCATCGTCGCGATGGGCATCGATCTGGCTACGAGTATTGCGTGCGTCGCAATGGCCGCGAGGTATCCGATAATCCGCGCCTCGGTCGGCATTCAACCGAATCACGTGGCCGAGGCGAATGCCGACGATTGGCAGAACATCGAGCGACTCGCGACAACACCTTCGGTAGTGGCGATCGGGGAAACCGGCCTCGACCGCTACTGGGACCGTGCCCCGTTCGCACTGCAAGAAGAGTATTTCGCGAAACACCTGGATTTAGCGCGACGGTTGCGGAAACCGGTCGTGATCCACTGCCGCGAAGCCGAGGCCGACGTCGTGCGGATGCTGAAAGTGGACTTTGAAAAGCACGGGCTCGCGTGCGGAATCATGCACTCGTACTCCGGCGATGCCGCCACCGCAAAGGAGTGCCTGGCGCTCGGCTTGCACCTGTCGTTTGCGGGGATGATTACCTACAAGACGGCGGACGCCCTGCGAGAGATCGCGAAGGAAGTGCCGCTCGACAGACTGCTCGTCGAAACCGATTGCCCGTATCTATCGCCGGTGCCGATGCGCGGCAAGCGAAACGAACCCGCCTACGTGTTGCACACGGCCACGCAACTCGCGCTCGATCGCAAAATCGACGTGGAAGAACTCTGCGCGAGAACCGCCGACAACGCCCTGCGGTTGTTCGGCCTGCCTACCCACACGAACGCGATCTGACGTAAGTCCGATTTTGTACGTCGATTCTGGAGCCGTTTCTGCCGCCGTTCGAGTATCGACCGATGACGTTGGGGTAGTTGTTTCCGGTCGAGTTTCGCAAAGTACCTGTAAATCGGCACTCGCGGCTTGACCGAATCGCGACGATTGTTGAAATTAGTATTCTTGCCATACCGACGATCTTTACCCCGAGGGGCTATGATTCGATTTGCGTGTCCCGGATGTGCGGCCACCTTCACAGTGGACGACAACCGTGCGGGGAAGTCGGGTAAGTGCCCGAAGTGCCAATCGGAGTTCGTCATTCCTGAAACGGAACCGGTTGCCGTCGTGTCGGTACCTGTACCTGTGCCTATGCCCATCCCCGTATCGTCACTTGCGGCACGGAACGCCGAAGAACCGGTCGAAATCGAACCGTGCCCGAATTGCGCGACGAAACTCTCGGTTTCAGGTGGCGACATCGGGAACGACGTCGAATGCCCGTACTGCAAAACCGTGTTTCAGGCGATCGAACCGGGTTCTCGCCCTCCCGCACCACCGCCAGCACCCGGTCGGAAATCGATGCTGGAATCGACCGACGATAACGGTCGTCCGAAGTCGCGTCGCAACGATGCCGACGACGACGACGATCGCCCCCGGAAACGACGCCGTGATGCCGACGACGATGCGGACGATATTCCGAAGATCAAGAGCAAAAGCGAGAGTCGCCAACGCGACGACGATGAGCCGCCAAAAAGCAAAAGTCGCCGTCGCGACGAAGACGACGAGGATGCGCCGCGAAGCCGGAGCAAACCGAGTCGCCGTCGCGATGAAGAGGACGATGACAATGACGACGACCGTCCACGCAAGAAGCGCTATCGACGCGGTGGCGGTGGCGGTAGTCGGCGGACGACGATCACGCGGATCGGCGTGCTGGCCTGCGGCAAAGTCATGGCGATGATGATGGCCGTAACGATGTTCATCGTGATGCTTTTCGCGGTGCTCATCGGTTTGGTAATTGGTTCAACGGTTTCACGAGGCGGCGGAAACGGTGGCCCCGACATAATCGGCGCGATCTTTAGCGGGGGGATCATCGGATTAGTCCTCGCCCCGATTTTTTACGGAATCGGCGGATTCATTTACGGCATGATCATCGCGTTGATCTACAATGCGGCGGCGGGCATCGCGGGCGGCTTCGAGATGGAAATTGAAGAGGATTAGGTGTTCGCGACATAAGCAAGACTCGGATCGGCTCGCGGCTCTCCCGCGAGCCGATCTTCTTTTGCACTTCGACGAAACTTTTCGCCGCAACGTGTGTTACATATTCATCAACCAATCGCACACCCCAACATTACGGGGACTTTCATGAACCTTCGACGATTCTTCGGTCTGTGTACGCTGGCGGCGCTAGTGTTCACCGTTGCCGTGGGCGAGACTGTCTCGGCTGACAATCCGACGAAAAAGGAAGTCCGGCTGGCGCAGAAAAAAGCAGCCGAACTGAAAAAGGCGGCGGACGCGAAAAAGGCTGCCGAAGATGCGGCAAAAGTCGCGGCAGCCAAACCCAAACCGGCAACACCTGCGGGCAACCCAGCATTCTCGAAAGTGGAACCACCCGAACCCGCGACGCCGCTGAAACCCGCGTTCATCGGTACCGCAAACGATACGACCGCCGTCGCGCGGTTTATCGATGCTCAAATCCTCAAGAAGCAGATCGAAGAAAAGGTCACAGCCGCCCCGCTGGCCACCGACGCGGAGTTTCTTCGCCGTGCCTATCTGGACATTACCGGTGTGATTCCGACCGCCGACCAAGCCAAGGCATTCCTCGTTTCGACCGAGACGACCAAGCGAGCGAAGTTGATCGACGACCTGCTCGCCAGCACGAATTATGGCCACCATCAAGCCGACATCTGGATGAACTTGTTGATTCAAAAATCATCGGACAATCGCCGCATCGATTTCTCGTCGATGCGACCGTGGCTGGCCGGCGAATTCAACGCCAACCGCCCGTGGAACGAACTCGTTTCGGAAATCGTGACCGCGAGCGGCGAGCAGGAGAAGAACCCCGCCGTCGGGTTTTACCTCTCGAACACGACCGTCGACAAAATGACCGACGACGTGTGCAAAGTGTTCCTCGGCCTGCAACTTCAATGTGCGCAGTGCCACAACCACCCGTTTACCGGCTGGCGGCAGACGGAATACTGGGCAATGGCGCAGTTCTTCATGAAGGTCGAAATCGATGGCCTCGCTAAAGATGGCAAACCGGGCATTATCGAGACGAATAACGTCAAACGCAAGAAGAACCCACTGCCGGAATCGGCGCAGACCGTTTCCGCGAAGTTCCTGCAAGCGGAGGAGCCGAAGCTCGACAAAACCAGCCCGTATCGGCCGACACTCGCGAAATGGATGACGAGCCAAACGAACCCGTTCTTCGCCAAGGCGATGGTCAACCGCATGTGGGCCGAACTCTTCGGCTACGGCATCGTTAACCCCGTCGATGACATGGTCGGCCAAAACTTGCCTTCGCACCCCGACATGCTGAACGCACTCGCCGCCGACTTCGCCGCGAACAAATACGACCTCAAACAACTCATCCGTGCGATTTGCAACAGCGATGCCTACCAGCGTTCGAGCAAGCCGAGTGCGGGCAACGAGAAAGCCGCCGAGTGGACGTTCGCCCGCATGGCGATGAAAGTGCTTTCGCCGGAACAAATTTACGACAGTATCAGCAGCGTAACGGGTGGCGAAAAAGCCGAAGGCAAACAGCCGATGAAAGGCATGATGAACAAAGGCCAAGCCGTTGGCCCGCGCGAACGGTTCGTGAACTTCTATTTGGCGGGTTCGGAACAACTCAGTACGGTCGAATACGAAGCGGGGATTCCACAAGCCCTGAAGCTGATGAACTCGCGAATCGTCGGTAACCCGAACATTGCCAAAACGTACGCCAAACCCGGCACGAAACCCGCCGACGCGATCCAGCAGATGTACCTCGCCACGCTATCGCGAATGCCGACCGAAGCCGAAACCAAGCGACTCACCGAGTATCTCGGCAAGAGCAGCACGACTGCCGACGGCTACGGCGACATCCTCTGGGCACTGCTCAACAGCAGCGAATTCGCCCTCACCCGCTAAGGCATCTCTTTGTGGTTTTGTTAGCCCGACGCGCACTCGAGGGGTGCGGTCGGCCCCTCGCTTGCGCGTCGGGCTAACAAAACGCGATACCGAATTCAGAATTTATCGGATCATTCCACTCAACTACGATCGGAGTTCCCCGTCATGTTTTCCTTCGTATTACAAGAGCGGACGCGCCGCGAAGTCATGAAGCTCTCGGCGGCGGGCGTCTTCGGGGCGTCGCTGTCGGGATGGATGAAAGTCCTCGCGAATGCGGCCGAAACACCCACCACGAAACCGAAGCACAAGAGCTGCATCTTGCTGTGGATGGATGGCGGTGCGTCGCACAAGGATACCTTGGACATGAAGCCCGACAGCAAAGGCGCGGGCGACTTCAAGCCGATTGCAACGTCTGCCCCTGGTGTGCAAATCAGCGAGCACCTGCCGAAGCTGGCGAAGTTGATGCACACCGGCGTGATCGTTCGCGGGATGAGTACGCCGGAAGGCGCACACGGCCGCGCGAAATACTACGGCCACACCGGTTACCGCGAAGGCCAGGGCGGCATCACCTACCCGAGCCTCGGCGCGATTGCGTCGCAAGAACTCGGCAATACCTCCGCGTCGGTGCCGAATTTCGTTGCCATCGGCGGTCGCAGCTACGGCTCCGGTTTCCTCGGGCCGAAGCACCAACCGTTGCTCGTTCAAAGCGCCGATAAAGGCGTCGAGGATCTCAAAGCGATCATCTCCGAAGGCCAGTTCAACAAGCGGGTCGGGCTATTGCAAGAGATGGAATCGGCGTTCTTCAAAGAGTACAAAGCCGACGCGATTACCGACCACAAGACAGCCTACGAACGTGCCGTCAAGCTGATGCAATCGAAAGAGGCGAAGTCGTTCGACCTCGCGTTGGAACCGACCGCATCGCGTGCGAAGTACGGCAGCGGTCGTTTCGCCGATGGCGTGCTCATGGCACGGCGTCTCGTCGAGATCGGCGTACCATTCATCGAGGTCAGCCTCGGTGGCTGGGATACGCACCAGGACAACTTCGAGCGCGTCAAGAAGCTCTCCGGGGAGATCGATTCGCCGATGTCGGCGCTAATTACCGACTTGCAGGAACGCGGGCTGCTCGATTCGACGCTGATCGTCTGGATGGGCGATTTCGGGCGAACGCCGAACATCAACACGAAAGGCGCGAAGCCGGGCCGAGATCACTTCCCGAAAGCGTGGAGTTTGGCGATGTTCGGCGGCGGCATCAAGGGTGGCCAGGTCATCGGCAAGACCGACAAAGAAGGGGCCGAAGTCGTCGAACGCAAGACGACGGCGCAAGACTGCCTCGCCACGTTCTGCGATGTGCTGAGCATCGACCATACCAAGAAAAACGACACGCCAACGGGCCGCCCGATTCCGATCGTCGACAAGCCGAATGTATTCACAAAGATGATCGTGTGACGAAAATCACGCTCTCATAATCGACGTAAGTCACAATTGCGGACGCCCCAAAACCGGTTTTTGGGGTGTTTATTCGTCTCAAACTGCCACTTTTTGATCGAAAATCGCTGATTTGTTTCGAGCGATTTCGCGTTATTCTGATGGCTTGTCTGAGGTTACGCCGATGGTCATCGATTCAACGCTCGGCGCAAGTACCGACCGAAAATCGACCGGACACGACACAAAATCGACCGAGCACGACATAAAATCGACCGGACGCGACATTTTTCGGTCACTCCAAGCATGACACGAATTCCGACTTACGTCGGATCGTCTCCGATTTTTTGACTTCGGGAAATCGTGTGGGTGCGTTTTGTCGGAACAGATATTGACTGATTTGTCGCACGATTAAAATGACAATACTTCAACAGCGACGAATCCTACGGACTGGCTATATGAATGATCTTTCCCGATGCGTGGCAGAGGCTAAACCGATAGAGTTAAAAGCGGGCGACCGGCTTGAGATTCCGCTACCTGGTGGCCTGACGATGAAATTCGCGTACTGCCCGGCGGGGTCGTTCCAGATGGGAAGTCCGGCTACGGAGAAAGTTCGCAGCGACGACGAAACGCAGCACAAAGTGACGCTCAGTCGCGGTTATTACATGGGCGTTCACCCGGTGACGCGCGGGCAGTTTGCGGAATTCATCGCGAAGTCGAACTACAAGACTGAAGCCGAGACGAGTGGCGGTGGCTACATGTTGACGGGAAAAGAATGGAAGCCTGACCCGGCGTGCAACTGGCGGCATCCGGGGTTTGCCCAGACCGACGATCACCCCGTATGCGTCCTCAGCCACAACGACGCGATCGCGTTTACGCAGTGGATGACGAACCAGCCGAATCAACCGCATACGATTCGCTTGCCGACCGAGGCCGAGTGGGAGTACGCCGCCCGCGGCGGCAAGACGACGGAATTCTACTTCGGAAATGCCTTGAACGGTACGCAGGCGAATTGCAATGGGAACGACCCCGATGGAACGACTGTGAAAGGCCCTTACCTACAGAAGACGACTCCCGTGGGAAGCTACGCCGGGGAATTTCCGCACCCGTGGGGTCTGGCCGACGTTCACGGTAACGTTTGAGAGTGGTGTACAGATTGGTATACGTATTGGTCTGATAGTGAACAAAAGCACCGTATGTTGCGTGGGGGATCGTGGCGCAGCGACGCCTGGAGCTGCCGTGCGGCCTCCAGCTGCGCGTTCATGCCGGCGGTCCGGTACGCCTTCATCGGCGTCCGCGTCTGTTTCTCCCTGTCCCGGTAACCTTCACGCAAATCCTAGTGTAAGGCGAGCGGGGGGAGGTCACTCCCCGGATTCTTCCTGCATCGTGGCGATGTGCATTTTCGATGATGCGATCGTTCTCCATTCGCGTGGCATTTTGACGATGGCTGGATCAGTGGGCTTACGCCCACTGACTGATCGCCTTGCGCGGTGGTCATTCCGAGCCGATTCCCCGCAAGGGGTCGGGTGGAACTGCCGTAAACTTCACCCGACTCCTTGCGGGGTCGGCTCGGTAATATCCGTTGTGTCTCGCGCATGTTCTGAGAGTTCGCGCCCCGCGCTTCGCTCCGCTAAGCCTGCGCGGCGCGGCTAAACGCTGATTTCGATTCTGACTTTGGGCCGGTCGTGCCGTGCATTTTCTGCAATCGAACAAAATCGTTGGCCAGAACCGGTTTCTGGACGTTGCGTTTTGTCGAATCATTCACTAAATTAACGAATGGAAACGTCGGTAGTGGGTACTCGTTGGTACCCAATGGCCCGGCGTCGGAGAGTCCGGCGTGAAGAAGGCGTTCATCAGCGATATCCACGGCAACCTCGAAGCACTCGTGGCCGTCCTTGCCGATATCCGTTCGCAGAACATCACCGACATTTACTGTCTCGGCGATGTGGTGGGCTACGGCCCGAACCCGCGCGAATGCATCGACCTGATTACCAATTTCAAGTTGGTGCTGCTCGGCAACCACGATCAAGGGGCGATGTTCGACCCGGATGGCTTCAACGCCGCCGCCGAACGCGCGATCTTTTGGACGCGGTCGCAGCTCGAATCGGGCAACGAATCGCGGGTGGATCGCGAAAAACGCTGGGAGTTCCTCGCCGAACGCCCCCGGTCGTTCAAGGAAGACAAACTGCTGTTCGTTCACGGCTCCGCACGGAACCCGCTCAACGAATACGTCTTCCCCGAAGACATTTACAACCAACGCAAGATGGAACGCATCTTCGCACTCGTCGACAAATACTGCTTCCAGGGCCACACGCACGTGCCGGGCGTCTTCACGGAGTCGATGCAGTTCCTCAGCCCCGAAGATATGGATCACTCGTACACGCTCGAAGACCGCAAGACGCTCTGCAACGTCGGCTCGGTCGGCCAGCCACGCGATGGCAACCGCAAGGCGTGTTACGTCGTTCTCGACGACAACGTGATTAACTTCCGCCGCGTCGATTACGACTGGACGCAGACCCGCGACAAAATCTACGCGATTCCCGACCTCGATAACTTCCTCGGCGACCGCCTCGGCGAAGGCCGCTAAATCAACCGAGCTTGCCAGCGAATCAACCCACGGCAGACCTGCCGTGGGTTTGTGCGTTTCTCAGTTGCGACTATCCATAAGATGATTCTTTCGCCGATGGGCATCACCGACTCCGAAAGCCAATGAATAACAATAACTTCAAGAGCATCTTCAGTTTCATCGTGTTGACGGCCATCGTCACGGTGGGGTGGTACTTCCTGGGGCCGAAGCCCGACCCGGTGCAAAATCCGCCGCTCGATACTGCGGTGAAATTGCCGAAGATCACGCAGGAACAAGCGGCAGCCGTCGGTGGCGCAGCCATCCTCGGTGGCAAGCCGTTCGACGGCCTGAAGCCCGGTGCGCCCCCGGTGATCGATAAACCGGTTGCAGAATTGAAGCCGATAGTGCCCGTCGTTGTGAAGCCGAACGAGCCGCCCGCGTTCATCGCTCTCGGCGACGACACGTTCCACCTGAAAGTGTTACTCACGGATCGCGGCGCAGGCGTTCAACAACTGATTCTCACGAAGTTCGACGAAGCCAATCGCCTCGGCGATCAGGTGTACGATGCGAACAAGAATCCGCGTCCGCTCTACCTGATTCCCGGATACCTGCGGCCGTTATACACGCACATCAAGGTGCCCGAAGAAGCCGACTACCCGGACCTTGTGGCAAATTATTCCGAAGCCGACTTCGTCGCGAAACGGAAGCCGAACACGACGCGGACGGCCACACTCGCGGGGATTCTGTCGCGACCGTCGTACACGATGTACCACTATCCCTCGAAGGACGACCAATTTCGTGCGCGCGACGATCGCGGCCAAGCCAAGGCCGAAGACGACCTGATTCCGCTCGCCACGCTGGGCGAAGTCGCCTGGAAAGTCGCGACGATCAAGCAACCCAAAGAGGCACCGTGGGAAGTCGCATTCGAGACCGAACTCGGTGCGCCGTACTTCTTGAAACTGCGTAAAACGTTTACCCTTTCGCCGAAGGATTACGACTTCAAGTTACGAATCGACATCGAAGCGATGCCGGGACGCCTGAAGGAATCGGGCAAGTTTCGCTATCAGATTGCAGGCCCCGTCGGGATGCCGATCGAAGGCGAATGGTACACATCGACGTTCCGCACGGCGTACTTCGGTTGGCTCGATGGACAGAAGACCCCACGCCGGGCCGTCGATGATTCGTCGAACATTCATTATTTGCAAGGTGGAAACGAAGTCCGCAAGCCGGGCATCTTCAACTATGCCGCCGTCGGTACGCAATACTTTGCCTCGGCCATCGCCCAAGATGACGATGTCGATGAAAGTAACCAGCCGTGGGAGTACGTGCGACCGACCCGCGAAGTTCCTGCGAAGTCCGACGATGAGCGCGTGTCGAAATACGACCCCGAGAAATACGCTCTGTTCGATATCACCGTGCGTGCGGTTTCGCGGCTTTACGAAGTGACGCCCGGCGAAACGATCTCGCACAACTACGCCGTATACAACGGGCCGATGAAGGTTCGCCTACTGAAACAAATGAAAGGCGACAGCGAAGTTCCACCTGAAACCGTCGACCGCTATCTGACGAAGTACCACCTCGAAACGCTCACCGATTATCACTCGCCGAGCTGGATCGGTCGCCGTGCCGACAGCATTTACTGGTCGTCGATCATCATCGCGTCGACCAACGTGATGCACTGGCTACTCGGCACACTCCATAGTTACGTGGGTAACTGGGGCCTGTCGATCATCCTGCTTACGGTGATCGTCCGCATCGCCTTGCTCATCCCGAGCCGTCGGCAACAGATGATTAATGCACACATGCAAGCGAAGATCTTGAAGTTGAAGCCCGAAACCGACAAGCTCAACGAAAAATACAAAGACGACTTCATGACGTTGTCGCAAGAAAAATCGAAGCTGTTCCGCAAAGCCGGTATCAGCCAGAGCGCGCAACTCGGTGGCTGTATGTTGATCTTCGCACAGATGCCGATCTTCATGGGGCTGTATTTCTGCTTGCAAGAGAGCGTATTCTTCCGTCTCCAGGAGTTTCTCTGGATACCGAACCTCGCCGCGCCGGACATGCTGTTGTGGTGGTCGGAAAACATTCCGTTCATCAGCAACCCTGCCGCTCGCTTCGGCGGTTTCAGCTTCTTGTACCTCGGGCCGTTCTGGAACATTCTGCCACTCGCGACCGTCGTATTGTTCTTTCTGCAACAGAAATTAACAATGCCGCCACCGACGGATGATATGCAGATTCAACAACAGAAGATGATGAAGTTCATGCTGATCTTCACGGCACTGTTCTTCTACAAAGTGGCAGCCGGGTTGTGCTTGTACTTCATCATCAGCGGACTCTGGACGCTACTCGAACGCAAACTCGTACCGAAGCCCGATTTATCGAAGGCCGAGTCGATGGTAGCCGGTGGCGACGGCGACGAACCGCCCAAAGATACGACGACGGTAGCCATAGCCCCGAAGCCAACGGGCTGGCTGGCACGCAAAATCGCCGACGCCAAAGATCGAATGGAAGAGCTTCAGCGCACCGCCGAGACGCAACGGCAAATCCGCAACGACCCCAACGCGAGTTCCAACGCCCCGCAGGGAACCGCAAACTCGCGAGCCGAGCGACGACAGAAAAAGAAGAAGCGAAAGTGATAGGGTGAGAGCCTTTTCAGTTACCCGATACACCATTGCGGTCGGCTTCTCGTAATAGAAGCCGATCTTCGACTTCGGCATATCGTCACGTCGTGCCATCGGGGCGATCCACTTTACGCGAGGCCAATTGCTTTACAAACTCTGCATGTTCTGGCGAGGCTAACCCATCATCGATCGTGGAGAGAATTCGATGCAGATTCCGTTCGAGAAGTGCGTTTGTATCGATCCAAAGACCGGGGAACGTGCGTAGGCGAATGATGTTGTCGGAATCGGCGAAACGCTCGATATTGTTGGCAAAATCGAACCAGTGTATTCGGTTATCGCGGATGTTCAGAACGATGTATTCGAGAACTCCTGCGTTTTGATACTCGATCCGTTTTGAGTTCAAATCGAGCGAGCGGGTCGAATCGGAAATTTCGCAAACGAACTCTGGCGCACCTTCGATGTAACCATCAGCGGTCACAGTGGTCTGTCCGCCATATTCCGTTTGCAATCGCACGTGTAAGTCGGGCTGCGGTTCGTTATCTTCATCGAGGATGATCGTGGTATTGTCGTAGACTTCGACTTGCGGAGTATGCCCTTCGTAATACACGAATGCGGTCGTGAACCAAGCGTGATTTCGACCGTGACGCGCGCGAAGTGGTGAGGCCATATATACGATCCCTCCAATCAGTTCTGCACGGACGTGATCGGGGTATTCGTTGTAGAGAGCGTGGAATTCTTTTTGGGAAAGCCGATCCCCATTTTGCAGTACCACTGGCGGTTTCCCGGCCATTGGCGAAAACGGGATTGTCATCGTCGTCATGATTCTGTCCTCCACTCTCGGCATATTCTACGCGATCCGTGGGAATAGCGGTTTCACTTTGCCGTCGATCAACGTGGCCGTTACGCGCATGTCGTCGGGTTGGGCGTGCAGTTCAGCAGCGTCGGCGAACGTCACTTCGCTCCACGGTTTCGGGAAATTGAAGCTCGTGTAAATGATCTCGGCGGAGCGTGGGATGAACGGCTTCAGAAGGATGCTGGCGATCCGCAACGAATGGATCACGTTGAAGATCACGATTTTGCCACGCTCTTTCTCCTCGGCAGTGCCTTTCACCAGTTTCCACGGGGCTTCCGTGTCGATGTACTGGTTCGCGGGTGCGCAGACCTTGAGAATGATCGCCTGCAACGCGAGGTTGTAATCGCAATTTTCCACGGCCAGTCGCACCTCGGCCACGACTTTCGCAGCATCGAAATCGACGGTCACTTTGTCCGGAACGCGGCCAGCCGTCCCCGTCAGCACCGCATCGAAACTCTTGGCACCGACGGTAATGCAGCGGCTCAGTAGGTTCCCGAGTTTGTTCGCCAACTCGCTATCGCAGACTTCCTCGTAACGCTTGCCGCTGTAGTCGCCGTCGCCGGGATACGCACATTCGCGCATGAAGAAATAGCGGTACGCATCGACGCTACTTTTGGCGATAATCTCGCGCGGCTCGACGACGTTCCCCATGCTCTTGCCGATCTTCGTGCCATCGTTGTTCACGAAGCCGTGGCTGAACACTTTCTTCGGCGGTTCGATGCCCGCCGCCCAACACATCGCGGGCCAGATATGGCAATGGAAGCGCGTGATGTCCTTACCGATGAAGTGAATGTCCGCCGGCCAGTTCTTTTGAAACAGCGCTTCATCGTCGCCGTAGCCGATGCCGGTGATGTACGTGAGCAGTGCATCGAACCAGACGAACGTGGTGAAATCTTCATCGAAGGGCAACGGAATCCCCCACTCTTTACCGTGGCGCGAGATGTTCAAATCTTCCAAGCCCTCGGCTTCGATGAAGCCGATCGCCTCGTTGCGGCGACTATCGGGTTGCACGTATTCGGGGTTGTCCTTGAGGAACGCGAGCAGGCGATCCGAAAACGAACTCAGTTTGAAGTACCAGCACGGCTCCGAACGGCGCACGAGCGGGCGTTTGTGGTTCGGGCAAAGTCCGGCATTTTCCTTGTGGAGCTTCTCCGATTTGAACTCCTCGCAGCCGGGGCAGAACCAGCCTTCGTAAGCCCCCTTGTAGATGTGGCCGTTGTCGTAGACCTTCTGAATAAATTTGCGGCAACACTCTTTGTGTCGGTCGTGGCTCGTCTGGATAAACACATCGTACGAGATGTCGAGCGCGTCCCAGACTTCGCGGAACTGCCGAGCCATGTCGTCGCAATAGGCTTGCGGTTCGAGGCCGAGTTCCTTCGCTTTGTCCGCGACTTTCAGCGTGTTTTCGTCGTTGCCCATCAGGAACAGCACGTCGTAGCCTTCCATGCGCCGATAGCGGGCCTGCACGTCGGCCCCGAGCTTCTCGAATGCCGTGCCGATGTGCGGGCGACTGTTCGGGTAGTCGATGGCGGTGGTCTGGAACCATTTCTTCGGCTGATCGGTCACGGGAGGCATCCTTCGGTGTCGTGCGGCTACACGGATCGTTTTATCAGAGATGCCACGTCTGCGGTAGTCGCAGAGTTTTGACTGCGTGAACGAAATGAAAGCTCACCCGTTGCGTGGGGGGTTGCACTTCGGCTACGATGTGACCCGTTGCCTCCCCCAACCGGTTACGAGTGATGTGCTGTATGGCTCTGCCAGATTCTCGCCCGCGTCCCATCGAGTCGTGGCGCTGGCGGATCGTCGGGTTGCTGTTCCTGGCAACCATGATTAACTACATGGATCGGCTCGCACTTTATAACACGCAACGCTACCTGCTGCCCGAATTCGAACCCGACCCCGAGAAGCGCAACCTCGTTTACGCGAACATCAACTTCGCGTTCGGCCTTTCGTTCGGCTTGTTCCAAATTGTTGCCGGGTTCCTGATCGATCGCTTCAGTTTACGCTGGCTGTACCTCGGCGCGATCGTGGTTTGGTCGCTGGCGGGGTTGCTAACGGGGTTCGTGCCGGCGGGTGCGGTGGCGGCGCTGATGGTGCTACGCGTCGTGCTCGGCCTCGGGGAAGCGTTCAACTGGCCGTGTGCGGTCGCGTGCATTCGGCGAGTGATCCCGCGCGAATCGCGCAGTGTGGCCAATGGTTTCTTTCATAGCGGGGCCTCGATTGGGGCCATCGCCACGCCGCTGTTGGTGCTGCTGTTCGTCGATACGTCTACCGGCGAAGGTTGGCGAACCGTGTTTATTTCCGTCGGTGCGGTCGGCGTGCTTTGGGCGATCTTGTGGATGGTGCAAACTCGCGGCGAACGCGGTCGAATCATCGACGCACCACCCACGGCCGACCCCGGTCACGAGGCCGAACCGACGCGGTCGTTTGCGCACGTTTTGGGTATGTTTCCGTTCTGGATTTGTTTGGGTACGGGCATCTGCGTGAACCTCTGTTGGCATTTTTATAATCAATGGTTCCCTCGCTACCTCACCGAAGACATTCGACTCACCGGCCGCAGCGAACAGTGGGTGCTCGCCGGGTTCTACGTTGCCGCCGACCTCGGCAGTTTGTTCTCCGGTTGGCTCATCCGCAAGCGAATCCGCGGCGGGCGTACCGTCGAAACCTCTCGTAAACAGACGATGCTGTTCCTCGCGATCACGGTGTTTTGCGCATCGATGCCCGCTGCGTTTATCTCGTCGGACGTGTTGTGGGCGAAGTTCGCGTTCTTCTACATCGTCGCGGCGGCGGCGATGGGCGGATTCGCGATTTTCTTCTCGTTGGCGCAAGATATCGTACCTCGGCACACGGCACAAATTCTCGGCGTCTGCGGCTGTATGTCGTGGCTCGTCATCTCGGGCGTGACCAAGATGATCGGCGATTTTAATCTCGCGGGGCCGGGGAAGTACGCCGACCTGTTCGCGCTCATCGGCTGCGTGCCGCTGATCGCGGCCATCATCGGCTGGCAATGGAAAGAACCGAAGCTGTAACCGTTCACAGGATACGATTGCATTTTCAACAATCCAGACGCCGTAGGTCGTGGCCGAAGAGGCTTTGCGATGAGGCCCGACAGAACGTCAACGACAAAGACCCTTATGGTTTTTACGTCCCGCGCGATAGCACTGTCGGGCCTCCCAAAGCTTCCGGCCCGACCTACAAAACTGATCGCGGCCATCATCGGCTGGCAATGGAAAGAACCGAAGCTCGTCAATTAAACTTTTACTCTTGGAGAACCTCATGCGTTCGTTTCAGTTCAGCGATGCGAAGTCCCACAAGTTTTGGACGATCGACGTGATCGGGAACGCCTTCACCGTGAACTACGGGAAGGTCGGCACGGCGGGTCAATCGCAGACGAAGTCGTTCCCGACGCCCGAAAAAACGCAGTCGGAAGCGGACAAACTCATTCGCGAGAAAACCGGCAAGGGGTACGTGGAAACGACGCCCACGCAGACCGCGACGCCGAGCGATGCGATGGAGAAAGCCATCATCGCAAACCCGCACGACTTCGCCGCATGGAATGCCTACGCCGATCTGCTCATCGAAGCCGGCGATGTTCGCGGCGAGTTCATGCAGGTGCAACTGGCGCTCGAAGACGAATCGCTGTCGAAAGGCGAACGCGACGGTTTGAAGAAAAAAGAAGCGATACTGTTAAAGGCACACGAACGCGAGTGGCTCGGCAGTCTCGTTCCGTTCTCGCTCGACGGCAAGAAAAGTGAAGATTATCGCACGAAACAACAGCATTCGCCAGTCGAGCACACGTTCTCGCGCGGTTGGCTGACGGGCGTACAGTTTTACGATCTCACCGTGAATCAGGCCCGCGCCTTACGCACCGCACCCGCCGCGAGGTTGCTGCAAGAACTGATCGTGGAAACGACTTCGTACGATGACGAATTCGAGCCGGGTCCAGATGTACCCGAAGATGCCGTGGAATACGGCCGAAGTATGCACGCCCTGTGCAAGTGCCCGTTTCTGTCGAGCGTGCGGAAGTTCCGCCTCGGCGAGTCGGTGACGCTTCCCAACGGCGATGAAGACGACATGAACTGCCATACGACTGGCGAACTCGCGTATCACCTCGTCAAGCAGATGCCGAACTTGGAAGAACTGTACTTGCTCGCTCATCGTGTCGATGCCAAGAAGATCTTCGCGTTACCGATGCCCAATCTGCGAATCGTGCAGATGTATCACAATGCTCGATACCCGCTCGAGGTTCTGGCGAACAACAAGTCGATGGCGAACGTTACGCACATTCTTTGTCATCCGCACGCGGCGGATTACGACGACCACGGCGATGAAGAAGGCGGCAATGGTGCGTATATCCGCTTCAAGCAACTCCAGGCGATCTGTCGTTCGACGCACTTGACGAAGCTGACGCACCTGCGGCTACGGCTCACCGATTTCGGCGATAAAGGTGCGAAAGAACTCGTCGATTCCGGCATCCTGAAACGCCTCAAAGTCCTCGACCTCCAGAGCGGGTGCATCACCGATGATGGTGCGGAACTGCTCGCGAACTGCCCCGACTTGAAGAACTTGGAATACCTGAACCTCAGCAGCAACGCCATGACAGCTGTAGGTACCGATGCCTTGGTGAAAACCAAAGTGAAGGTGAACGTGACGGGCCAGCATAATCAGTTGCCTCCGTACAATGACGAGTTGCCCGAGTACCTTTATGAAGGCGACATCGAATAGTGTTGCCGTACGTCTGCATTGCCAACCCCGGCAGTAAGCGCTGGGAATGCTACCACCGCGAACTGCTCGCGTATGGACACGCGCCGAAGGTCGTGCTCGTGCCGTGGGCGGAGATCATCGCCGCCGATGGAAATCTCGACCGGTTTCCCGCGTTCGATACACCCGCCATCGTGCGACTCGAATCGCCGGGCAAAGATTCGGCCGTTGCGCGATTGTTACTCGGTGCCGGTGCAATCGATCGCCCGAACGAACCGACGATCGACTGGCATTCCGTGCCACTGCCGAAAGGGTGGCTCGCGCGGCCGGGCTTGCAACATGCAGGGTTTCGGCGAATCCTTCGCAACCTCCAGTTGCAATTTTCGACGCGACCGCACCTCCACCCGACCGCCTGCCCGAACGCGATTGCAGCGATGTTCGACAAAACCGCAACGACGCAACGCTTGCGAACGAACGGCGTGCCGGTGCCAGACTGGCTACCGATCGCGCATCAATCCGCAGCGCAGTTACTAAACGACATCCGAAAAACGAACTGGCCGACGACGTACGCCAAGTTGAATACCGGCTCCTCGGCAACGGGGATCGTCGCGCTATACCGGGGCGACAATTGGACGGCGGACACCTCGATGACAGTCAAAAATGGGCAGTTCTACAACACGCGATCGATCCAGCGGTTACGCGGCGAGAACGAGATTCGACCTGCGCTCGAATTTCTACTTCAAGAAGGGCTATTCGTTCAACGTGGCATCCCGCTCGCCAAGATCGACGACCAAAATTTCGACGTCCGCGTCGTGTGCATTTACGGCAAGCCAGTGGCGACGATCTTCCGGCTGAGTTCGGCACCGATGACGAACCTCCACCTCGGGGGCCGTCGCGGCGATTGGGCATCGTGCCGTTCGCAAATCCCCACCCGAATCTGGCTCGATGCACTCGATAGCTGCTCGAATGCTGCCGAATGCTTCGATAGTGCGATCGCGGGCGTCGATTTGGTTTTCGAGCAGAATTCCCCGAACCATCGCATCCTCGAAGTCAACGCCTTCGGCGACTTCTTCCCCGGCTGGACCGACGCGAACGGATGGTCGATTCCACGCCACGAGATTGCGGCGACGTTAAAGCAACTGGGGATGTGAAACCATCAACACTCGGTTTTCATCTTGCCGACTTCGGAGGGCAATTCGAGTCGGCAGCAACCGAAGTTTAGCGCGTCCCTCGGGATGCCCGCTTCGACCGCTTCTTCGAGAATCCCCGGCCACAGCGAATACCACACGAACCGCCCTTGTTTCTTGCCTCGGACCAGTCGCGCGTGCTTGAGTACGGTGAGATGGTGCGACACGTTGACCGGCAGAATGTCCAGCATCGCGACAATTTCCGTTACATTGTGCGGTCCACCGGCCAAAAAGCGCACGACCTTCAACCGTTCCGGTGCGGCGAGGGCGGCGAGAAGCTCGGCACACCGCTGCGGCTCGAGGGGATCCTTCTTTGGCACGGTAAGTCTCAGGCGTTACGGAGAGCGAGTCATCTGAAGTGATTCTATCCCGCGAGCGTAAGTCGGTGACAATGTGCGGGAACTTACGGAGTACAGGTTGCGTACGAGTGGGCATTTCATAACATCTTGACTGTAAGGCAGGTGTTAGCTTGATTTTTTCGGAGGTTACGATGTCTCGTCGCTCTGCGTTTACCCTCATCGAGTTGCTCGTCGTCATCGCGATTATCGCCATTCTGATTGGGCTGTTGTTGCCCGCCGTCCAGAAGGTCCGCGAGGCGGCGTCCCGAACGCGATGCTCGAATCAACTCCGGCAACTCGGCCTCGGACTTCATAACTCCGAGAGCGCCAACGGATTTATGCCATCGAGTGGCCAAGGGACGAACTACACTACAAGCCCGGCCTCGGTGGCGTTCGAGTTGCACTCCACCTATACCCTCTTGTTACCGTACCTGGAGCAGGAGAACGTCTACCGTCAGTTCGATCTGACGAAGGCTTATAACGCCACCCCAGGGAACCAGGCGGCCGCGAAGGCTGTACTTTCCCTGCTCATTTGCCCGAGTAACCCACTTCGACCGCTACCAACGGACACCCAAGGCTACGGCTGTACCGATTACGGCCCGATATATTACGTGGACGTGGATCCAGTGACCGGAGACCGGAACAAGTTTACGCGAGCCGACGGCGGGCTGATTCTCGGTAAGCAGTCGGTTCTTTCGATCACCGACGGAACGAGCAACACAATCGCCATCGGGGAGGATGTCGGGCGGAACGAGACGATGACCATGCCTTACCCGGACCCGCTTGGGGGGCTGCGGCAGATTCACCGTTGGGCCGAGCCAGATTGTGCGTACGGCATCTCGAAGGGCATCAACAACAACAAGTCGCCATTCGGCGGCCCGCCCTCCTGCCCGTGGGGCACCAACAACTGCGGGCCGAACGAGGAAATCTTCAGCTTCCACCCAGGCGGAGCGCACACCGTGTTCTGCGATGGGCACGTGGCGTTTCTAAAAGAAACGATCGACCCCAGAACGTTGAGGAAGCTCGTTACGCGCGCTGGTGGCGAAGTGGCATCCGAATCCGACAATTAAAGTCATTCGCACAGGGCGAGGATGTCGAACACCCATTTACTTTACAAACGAAATCCACGTCGTCGCGATCATGATGGGCATCAAGATGAATATCGCGTAAGCGATGTAGCCGAAGAACGATGGCATTTGGTAGCCACTTTCTTCGGCGATGGCTTTCACCATGAAGTTGGGGCCGTTGCCGATGTAGCTCGTTGCACCCATGAAGACCGCGCCGCAACTGACGGCGGCGAGCAATGCCGGTTGGCACGCGGCGAGGTCCGCGAAGTCTTTACACGGGCCGACCTGCACCGCGAGCGAACCCATCGTCACGTAGGTCGGCGCGTTGTCGAGGCCGCTGGAAAGGATCCCCGTCACCCAGAAGAATTGCCACGGTTCGGTGATGCCGAACAAGTTTCCGTGCTTATTCAGAAGGGCTAACGCGGGCACCATCGCCACGAAGATGCCCGCGAACAACACCGCCACTTCGAGAATTGGCCCCCAAGCGAAGCGGTTCGCATCGCGGATCGCCTTCGGTGTCCGCCACACGGACAACCCCGCCATCGCGATCATGATGAGTTCGCAAACGGGAAACACTGTGACGTACTTCTTCGCCAACACGGCTGCAATCACGCCGAGCATCAGCGGCAAATTGAGTTTCCAGCCACGTATCGAAACGGGTTCCCGGATGCGGTCGTCTGTACGAATATCAATAGGGGCTTCACGACGATAGGCTTGAATATCCCAGATGAGAAACGTGAAGAGTAATAATCCATTCACGAATAGCCATTGCGGCCAGAGTCGCATCGTCCAGAAGAAATCGACGCCATTGAGGAAGCCGAGGAACAGCGGCGGGTCGCCGAGTGGCGTGAGTAGGCCGCCGCAGTTACTGACGATGAATATGAAGAAGATGGGGATATGTTTCGTGTTTTTGCGTTCGCGATTCGTGCGTAACATCGGGCGAATCAGCAACATGCTCGCGCCGGTGGTGCCGACGATATTCGCGAGCACCGCACCAATCGCCAGAAACGCGATGTTCGTCGTTGGCTTCGCGGGTAAGTCGCCACTCAGAACGACGCCGCCGGAAATCGCGTACAACGCACCGAGTAACGCGATGAACGAGAGATATTCTTCGACGCCGTGCCACAGAAAATTCGGCCCGTTGGGCACCATCAGCAGATAGATTGCGATGGGGATGCACAGAACGGCAGTGACGATCGCCTTGTTTCGGTTGGCGTGCCACCAATGTTCGGCCACGAGCGGGAAGGCGGCAATCGCCAAGAGCAGCAGCGCGAACGGCGCAGCCGCCACGGCGGGCACCTCGAGCTTCTCCCCCGGCCCCGCCGCCCCCGCAACGACCGGCGCACAGACGAGAACGATCGTTGCGAGCAGGAGCCGAACCGACATAGTGAACCTTTCGACGAGAGGCTTATAGCTTCTTCTTCGCACCGGAAACGTACTTCGACGGTTCGGGGTCGCTGACGGTTTTGAGCAATTCGACGACGATGTCGTCGCTCGTTTTGCCCTCGGCCTGCGCCTGGAAGTTGGCCGCGAGGCGGTGGCGCAACACGGGGATCGCCGCCTTCTTGATGTCGTCGATGGCGACGCTGAACCGGCCGTCCATTGCCGCGAACGCCTGCCCCGCACGCACGAGATATTGCCCCGCTCGCACGCCTGCACCGTAGTCGATCATCCGCTTGATGAAATCGGGGGCAGTCGGGTCTTGCGGGCGCGTCGCGCGCACCAGCTTCACCACGTAATCGGTGACGTAATCGCCGACGGGCACGCTGCGGACGAGCTTCTGCAAGTTCAGAATCGCCTTGCCTGTCAGCACTTTCGATAATTCCGCCGTTTCGTCTTTCGCCGTCATGCTGACGATGCGCTTCTCTTCGTCGAGTGTGGGGTAATCGACTTTCACGTTGAACATGAAGCGGTCGAGTTGCGCTTCCGGCAGCGGGTACGTGCCTTCTTGCTCGATCGGATTCTGCGTGGCGATCACGAAGAACGGGTCGGGGAGTTTGTGCGTCTCGGAGCCGATCGTGACTTCGCGCTCTTGCATCGCCTGCAACAGGGCCGCCTGCGTTTTCGGTGGCGTGCGGTTGATTTCATCGGCGAGCAAAATGTTCGCGAAAATCGGCCCCTGGATGAAGCGGAACTCGCGTCGGCCTTCGGGCGTTTCATCGAGAACCGTCGTGCCGGTGATGTCCGACGGCATGAGGTCTGGGGTGAACTGCACCCGCTTGAAACCGACGTCGAGAATCTGCGCGATGCTCGACACCATGAGCGTCTTCGCCAGCCCCGGTACGCCGACGAGCAAGCAGTGCCCGCGAGTAAAAATCGCTGCGAGAATCTGTTCGACGACGTCGTTCTGCCCGATGATGACGCGCCGCAATTGATCGAGCAACTGCGTGCGGGTTTGTGCGAACTGAGCCAGGTAATCGCTAATGCGGTCGGTGGACACCGGTGTTCCTCGCGCGGGGTTCGTTGGCGAATGGCATCATTCTACCGGAACGCCCCCCGGAATCGACTTGCCTTTTGCGGCGAGAAGTCGGCCGAGGTGGTCGGCAGACATGAGCGGGTCGTCGGTGAGGACGCCGCCGATTTCGGTAAGCACGAAGCGTTCCAGATCGTCGCCGGTCCAGCCGTCGTCGATGAGCTTCTGGCCGATGGCATCCAGAGCTTTATCGCGGAGTTTATCGGTCTGCCGCGAGATCGTTCCTTCGTGGACGCCGAGGAGGTGCGAGACATCGCGCTGACTCATTTTGTAGCGCCAGCGCAACCCGAGGATCAGCCGTTCGCTATCCGATACCTGCGAAAGCCAGTCGCGGGCCGCCACGTTGAAGGCATCGTGCCAGCGGGCTTCTTCTTTTGGCGCGCTCGGGATCGGCATCGCAATGTCGTCGTCGGGTAACGTCTGAATGCCGGTGTGTTGTCGCAACTTCGATAAATGCCAATTTTGGAACACGCGGATCAGCCACGGCGCGAGCGGGCGTTGGCCGTCGAAACGGGCCATCACGGGCAGCGTGCCTTCGGAATCCGCCACGATCAGGTGGCTCCAAAATTCATCGACGGCGGTTTCCTGTTTCTCTTCGTTTCGCGGGTAAAGCCGCACCGCCCGTGCGCGTAACGCATCGACGAGCAAACAATCGCTGCGGCCGGTTCGTGCCGCGAACAGCAACTCCCACGCCGCCTCTTGCCCGTCGAGGCAACCGATGCAGACGGCCCAATCGGTCGCGTAAAGCCCGTCGAGATACGTCGTCCACGTCGCGGGGATTGCACCGGGAGTCTTGTCGATTTTCGCCGCAAAAATGCGAAATGTCCGCAACAGGTGTGCATCGAATGCCTCGCGCGTCATCGTCACCGACGGCAGTTGCACGCGCACGAAGTGATAGGCGAGCGCAATGCGGGCGCGATCCCGTTCGGTCGGCGGTAAGGCTTCGGTCGTCACGCCTGCGATCTCCCTATCGGTCGCCCGTGGATCGTTCGCAATCATTTTATGCGCCGACGAACGGAGGTGCGCCGAATCGGGAAGATTGGAAGTGAGTGAACGAACCGCGGCGACAGTTTCGCGTCACTTGGCGACACGATAATCCTGGGTACGATCAGCACAAGCCCATGGACGAACGTCCGTGGGAACCTCACCCCGCTTGCTGACATCGCATGAATAAAGGAGCTGTTATGAAAGCAAACAAAGTCTTGTCGCCAGAACGACGGGAAGTTCTGCTCGAAACGCTAAAAGTTCGTTTTGAAAAAAACAAGAGACGGCATCTCGGTCTCGAATGGGCAAAAGTGAAAGCCAGGCTGGAAGCGAATACCGATAAACTGTGGTCGCTCCATGAAATGGAACGAACGGGCGGCGAACCGGATGTTGTCGGCCACGATAAAAAAACGGGCGAATACACGTTCTTCGATTGTTCGGCAGAAAGCCCGACAGTCCGCAGAAGCGTCTGCTACGACCGCGAAGGGTTAGATTCGAGGAAAGAAAACAAACCCGCACATAACGCGATCGATATGGCCGCCGCTATGGGTATCGAACTTTTAACGGAAGAACAATATCGAGAACTACAGGCATTGGGCGAATTCGACGAGAATACGTCGAGTTGGGTGAAAACGCCTGCGGATATGCGCGAACTCGGCGGTGCGCTCTTTTGCGATCGCCGCTACGGGCAGGTCTTCACGTATCACAACGGCGCTCAATCGTATTACGCCGCCAGGGCGTTCCGAGGCTCGCTGCGGGTCTGAATTTATGTTGGGTGTCAGCCGCGTTTCGCCAAAAGATTATTCGGCATAAACCAGCAGAAACCGCACGATGTGATCGAGGTTGCGATTCTCTTCGACGAGGCTTCGATCGTCGTCAAAAACGACTTCGCAGATGAACATTTCCCCTTCCGATTGTCTCTCGATCCGTTTGAGGATTTCGATTGCGAGTGCTGTGCTCGTACAGGTTTGTCGTGTGGTAGCTGATGTGGATATCCGAAACTCGCGTATTTTATCCGGCTTCATCACGAGCAATGCGGATTCGGTGAGTCGATCTCGATTGAAAACAGCCATGAGATTCGGATCGAGTACACGACCTTCACCGAGTGCCATGATCGTTTTGCGCATGCTGCTGTCGGAATTGAGTGCCCACTTCGTGCCCTTTCCCTTTTTCGTCTTGATTTGCAGTATTTTCTGGATCAACAACAGGTTGGCCACATCTTCGACAGCCGCCAATAGCGCTACGGGGTAACCGCCTTTGCGTAAATCGTCGCCTTTGAGGTAACTGTGGTTTCCGCTCCAGAAATTGCGATTGAGCAGCTTTCGTATGATGAGAATGGCAACGACAAGTCTTCGTGGCAGTCGCGGCTCGCCGCAACGCTGTTGCTCTCGTAACGTTTGCGATATCATTTGTAATTCAGCCGAACTGCCGACGTTCGCTCGAACAACGGGAATCAATGGTCGCAAGCGGCGAAATTCACCGACGGCTTGGGAATCGACTGGCTCAAGGAAAAGAACGGCACCGGGTGCGACACCGACCCGCGATCGTAGGTCGTTGATGCGAAACGAACTGCCTTGGTATGCAAACGTTTTTAAGTCCCAGTCTGCCCAATCGGGATCATTTGTGAATGCATCGGATAATTCGGTAAGCCACGGCTCGTAATCGATCCGGCTGTAATGGGAAAGCGGGTGATAAACGTACAGCCGAGGCATGGGCAAGAGATGGTTAGAGGAATTGCGGCGATACATAGCAAACAACCCCGCGTGGTAGAAACGCGAGGTTGAATGTTTTTTGCGGTGTCAGGTATTTCGTTCGTGTTTAGCCTGCGTCTGATTAGGTTTTCTGACAAAAACCAATGACGCAAACATCGGCACGAAATAAGACTTCTGTTCCCAGCAGACGCAGCCAACAAACGATGTCTGTTGCCTACCGTGCGTCGCATCTCGGCGTGAACCGAAAAGTGCTGAAACCAGTTGTCTATAAACAGTATCGTCTATGCGGACTGAAAAATCAAGCGGACTTGAGTCTCGATGGCCTTATCATGACGCAAATCGTTTGTTTACTTCATCTTAAAACCGATAAATTTTCGCGAAACGGACGAGTGGGTGGAACGTTAGTGGCCCCATCGCGCCACCGCACCTGAGCAGCACCTCGAAGGCGACGACTGGGTACGCAAGCCCCACCGCGATCGGCCACCCGTCTCGGTTCGTTTCGTCCACCCCGAAGCCCTCCTGCCACCGATCGGTCGATTATCCTGCCTTCGCTCGTCGCAACTGCGATAATCGATTGTAACGCTGCGACCTGCTATTCGTAAAGGAACGGTTCGCGCGTCGCGTCCGTCGCGAAAATGGATGGGATGAGCAAATTCGGAAGTCTCGGCGTAGAAGATTTTTTTTGAAACCGATCCAATAGATACTCTGTACCGTCGTTATAGTAACCGGCACGATGCGCCGGGCCGCCACGTGCCGTTGGAGAGTTGCGAATGTCCCCCTTCCGGTTCGCCCGTCGGTACCGTTCTTCGCCCGTGAAAGCCTCACATATGAAGGCTTTCACGCCGCGAATCGAGCAACTCGAAGATCGGTCTGTGCCTGCGACCACGCCGATCCCGATCACGACGCTCTTCACCGAGGGCGGTTTCACCCCCCCGGTTTCGCCTTCATCGGGCCTCGGTGCGCCATCGCGGGTCGTATCGGCGAACATCAATAACGATGGGCGAGTCGATTTCATCGGTGGCCAGTCGAAGGGCGGGAGCATCGACGTCTACACCAGTACGGGGAAGACGGGCAAAACCTACACGCCCACATCCATCAACTTGCAGGGTTTTACCCTCACCGATTCGAATGTCGGGGCGGCGATTGTCTCCGCAGACTTCAACGGCGACGGCAAAGGCGACGTCGCAGCGATCACGAGCGATGGCTTCGTGCTCGTGTACCTCGGCGCAGGCGATGGGACGTTTACCCGGAGCGCCGCTTTCACAGTCGACCAAGATGCGAAAGGCGTGCCAAATGCGACGCTTGGCGGCATTGTGGCCGGAGATTTTAACGGTGATGGTGCGACCGATCTGATCATCACAACGGCCGGTTCCCCCAACAACAGCCAATACGTCGTCCTGCTCAATAACGGCACGGGATCGACATTCACGGAAGTGCCAAATTCCGCGAAGGTTGGATTTTTCAATACGCTCACCCACCCCCTCGCGTTCGATTTCGACGGCGATGGCAAGCTCGACTTCGCGGCAATCGACCCGTTATTCGGGCGAGTCAACATTTACTACGGCGGCGGCGGTGGCGGCTTCACTGCGACGCGCAGTTTCTCTGTGTCGGGCAGCGCAACGAGCCTCGCCCTCGGCGATATCGACAAGGGTGGTAAGCAAGATCTCGTCGTCGGCACAACGTTCAACGGCGTTTCGATCTTGTTCAACAACGGTGCGAGTCGAACGTTCATCAACAAGTCGAACGCCATCACAACGACCAATCAGATTACCGATGTCGCCACGGGAGACTTTAACCTCGACGGAATCGACGATGTCGCGATCACGGTAAATGGGTTTTCCGCGAACCAAGTCGAGGTTTACCTCGGTGCAACAAACGCAGTGACCACGAAACTCGTGCGGGCGCTCGGTAGCCCATACCGAACGACGACGGGTACGGTCGGCGCGCTGCTTTCGGCGGATGCCGACAACAACGGCTCTCGCGACCTCATCGTGGGTGTCGGCGGTGTGCTTTCGCACCAGTACGTGCCGTTTTTCAACAACACTGGCGTGGGCGGCGAAGTGACGCTGGACGCCGACAAAACCACCGCCGAGTTCGGCCAGGCGGTTACATTCAAGGCCCAGGCATACACTCCTGCCAGCGGAACGCCGATCGCCACGGGCTTGTTCACCTTCTACGAAGGCAACGTCGCTCTCGGCGGCGATATCCTCGATGCGAGCGGCGATACGACGTTTTCCACGAACAATTTGTCGATTGGCAAGCACGACATCGTTGCGAAATATTCCGCAGGTAACTTTGCGGACAATATGTCGACTGCGTTCACGGTGACCGTAACCAAAGCCTCAACGACGGCTACTGTGATCTCATCGGTCGCGGCACCGGTCTTCGGGCAGCCCGTGAACATCATCACGACGGTAACGGGCAATCCCGGCCAAACGCCCGACGGCACCGTGCTGTTCTTCGACAACGGCAATCAGATCGGCTCCACGACGCTCGATTCGAGCGGCATGGCGACACTCGCCGTTCCGGACTTTTTGCTCGGCAGCCACTCGTTGCAAGTTCGCTACCTCGGTTCGACCGCGTTCTTCCAAACGGTTTCGCCCGGTTTGGAACTCACGATCGCAAAAGCGAATTCGAACACGAATCTCTCCGTCGCACCGACGACCGCAATCTTCGGCGACGGAATCACACTCACCGCGAACGTCGCGATTGCCGCACCGGGTGTTGGCGCACCCAGCGGTACCGTCACGTTCTTCAACGGCCCGACCGTAGCGGGCACGGTTGCCGTGGCGAATGGCACTGCGAAACTGGTCGTACCCGTTCTTGCCGTCGGTACCTACACGTTCGGTGCGCGGTACAACGGTAACATCGGCGTTTCCGAATCGGTCTCCGGCACTGCCACGGCGAAGATCAACCCGAATACCTCGGTTACGGGTATCACGGCCACGCCAGCCACGAATGCACTCGGGACGACGGTCACGCTGAAAGGTTTCGTCGTCGACAACCAAAATCGGCCCGTGAGCATCGGTACGGTTCAATTCCGTGGCACCGCGAACGGCGTTCCACTGACGTTACCTGCCGTCGCTCCCGTCAATGGCGTCGCAACCTTCGACGTGACTGGACTACCGCTTGGGATCTCGACATTCGATGCCGTGTTCAGCGGATCGACTTCGATTACGGGCAGCACGTCCAACATCGTCTCGACGACGACGACTCGCGCCAATGCCTCGACCGCGATTTACAACACCGGTGCGAGCAATTCGGCCCCGCTGGGCAAAGATATCACTTTCACGGCTGGCTTCGCATCGGCATTGAACGTGCCCGCTGTCGTGTCTGGTACTGTGACGTTCAAAGACAACGGCAAATCCCTGGCTGTCGTGCCGATCGTAAACGGTCTCGCATCGTTTACCACGCGACTGACTCTCGGTACGCACGCCATTACGGCGGAGTATTCGGGCGACGCGGTTTACGCACCGGTCGTCATTCCTTCCAACTTCACCGTAACGAACCCTGGCGATGCGATCGCCGTCGGTGCGGGTGCGGGTGGGCGCGACATCGTTCGGCTCTATAACGGCGATGGCACCTTACGCAAAGATCCGTTGTACGCATTCGGCCCCGACCATACTAGCGGTGCCCGCGTGGCTACCGGCGACGTCAACGGCGACGGGGTTCCGGACCTCATCATCGGCACCGGCCCCGGTACGCAAGCTCGCGTTCGGATCCTCGACGGTACCAACGATGCGCCACTATTCGATTATTTCCCATTTGAAGGTTTCACCGGTGGCGTGTTCGTCTCCGTCGGCGATGTGAACGGCGACCTCCGCCCGGATATCGTCATCACGCCCGATCAAGGTGGTGGCCCACGGGTACAAGTGATTAGCGGCGTCGGTTTCGTGAAAATTGCCGACTTCTTCGGCATCGACGATGTGAACTTCCGCGGTGGCGCACGGGCCGCAATCGGCGACTTGAACGGCGATGGCATCGGCGACCTTATCGTGGCCGCCGGGTTCGGTGGCGGTCCACGAGTGGCGGCATACGATGGGCGATCCCTTTCGCTCGGCACGCCGATCAAGCTCTTCAACGACTTCTTCGCCTTCGAACCAGGCCTTCGCAACGGTGTGTATGTGGCATCTGGCGACGTCGATGGCGACGGCTTCAGCGATATCGTCCTCGGTGGTGGCCCCGGTGGTGGCCCCCGCGTGATCGCGATCAGTGGCCGTACGCTCATCACGAATGCTGCGACATCGCAGCAACTACTGATTGCGAACTTCTTCGCGGGCGATCCGAACAGTCGCGGCGGCGTGCCCGTCGCCGTTGCGAACCTCGATAACGATGCGAAGTTCGACATCGTCACCGGTTCCGGCCCTGGCGGTCGCCAAGTGAATACGTACCTCGGCAAGACGCTGATCCCGATTGGCACGCCACCCGCCTTCGCAACATTCAACGCCTTCGACGAAAATCTCGATTCCAGCGGCGGCGTGTTCGTGGGTTAAGAATCCAGATGACTCGGTACGTTTTTTGGGTATTTCTTCGCTTGCGCGCAAATGCGCAAGCGAGGGAGTGCGTAAACACGTTGCCGAAACTTTGGTTCCGGTGGTAGGCACACAAGCTTTGAAGTTGCGAATGGTCGAATGAGCGGGTGTCGCGTAACGTATTTGCATGGGAGAGACGAGTATAAACGCGAGATTTCCGATCGCTCGGCGGTTGCTGCGTCTGGCGAAGGCGTGGCGATTACGGCATCAGAACCGATTCAATTTTTGGATCCACGTTATCGGCATCCCGATCGCAATGTCATCGCTCGTCCTTTGGCTAATCCTTCCGTGGGAATGGTCGATCGCCGCGTTTGCGTTGGGGTACTTCCTGCAATACATCGGTCACCGCATCGAGGGGAACGACGTTGGTGAACTGATACCGTTCAAGCAATGGCTCGGTTGGCCTGTCGTCGCCATCGCACCGCAATTTTTATCGCCTATCTCGCCTGAAACCCGATAGCTCGTCAAGTTCCGTGTCGCTCTCTTCCCCCTACTTGAATCGTTTTGCCCAAATTGACGCAAATCGTACGGATCAGGCCGTCACGACCGCGATATTCGGCAAATCCAGTAGATTTTTTCAGGCAATGTGACGATAGGTTCCTCGGACGCCCCTCGAAACGGGGGCGGCGTCAGCGATGGGGGGGAACGCGACGTGACGAAGAGCATGATGCGAAAACTGTGGACGACACGACTACTTTGCGGCCTAATAGCTTGGGCGTCAGCGGGGGGTTGCAAGCAGCAACTCTTCGTCGAACCCGGCGACTACAAAGGCGTAACCAAAGCCGGGTTGGAGCGGCTCGAAGAGCGCCCTCACGATCCGATCGCGCCATCGCTGATCGAGTCCGGGCTGAATCTGGCAACGGTGCTGAACCCGAATCTACTCGCCAAGCCGATGACGCTGAAAGAGTGCATCTCGCTCGCGCTCGAGCAAGGGAACGTCGGCTCGCAAGGCGGGTTGCAAAACCCTGGATTCACGAACGATAACTTACCGCAATTTAGCGGGCGAAACGTCTCCGGTTCGGACACGATCAAGGTTCTCGTACTCGATCCGGCCATCGTAGGGGCAGACATCGAACGGGCACTGTCGAAGTTCGATGCCCGCTGGATTACGAGCATGACGTGGTCGAAGAACGACACGGCTACGGTAAACTTCCAACAAGCGTTCAACAACGGCGATACGGCGAGTTTCACGTCGACATTGGCGAAGCCATTGCCGACGGGGGGCGTTGCAGGGATCACGTTCGGCACCGATTATCGGCGGTTCACGGCGAGCGCTCAGCAGCAGTTCGCGTTGCAATTGACGACGCAGTACACGCCACGGGTGCAGTTCCTGTTCGAGCAACCGCTTCTGCAATCGTTCGGGGTGGAAATCAACCAACTGGCGACGAGTCACCCCGGTAGCTTGCTCGTGCAAGGCCTACGCCCGAGCGGCGGGCAGACGACCGAAGGCATTCTCATTACGCGCATCCGCTACGAGCAACAGCGTGCGGAATTCGACCGCCAGGTGAACAACCTACTTCTGAACGTCGAGTACGCTTACTGGAACCTCTACGCATCGTACTATAACCTCTATGCCCAGGAATACGTGCTGACGCAGTCGTTCGACTTGTTCACGAAAGTGCGAGATCGCGTTGAAGCCGGTACCACTCGCAGACAGGAACTGACGCAGACTTTGAGCCAATATTACTTGTTTCGTCAGCAAGCGGTGTCGGCTCGGAACCAGGTGCAGAACTCCGAACGGCAACTGCGCGGCCTATTGGGGATGACCTCGTTCTCGGACGGGATGCGAATCGTACCGGTCGATGAACCGACCTTGGCACCGTTCATCCCCGACTTCGGTTCGTCCGCCAACGAGGCACTCGCGAATCGCCCCGAACTGATTCTGGCTCGCCACGATTTGAAGTTTCGTCAACTCGATATCCTTCTGCAAAAGAATCAACGTCGCCCGGACTTGCGGTTCATCAGCAGCTACGACATCCAAGGGATTGGTTCCAGACTCGATGGTTCCTCCGAGTTCAGCGATCCGGCACGCGGTCCCAACGCGGCACCGATTCCGCAAAATGCTTTCGCAAACCTCGCGCAGAATAACTTCAACAGCTGGCAGCTCGGGTTGCGGCTCGACATCCCACTCGGCTTCCGCGATGCGAACGCCGCCGTGCATCAAGCCCGCCTGAACTTAGTACGCAGCTACACGCAACTCCAGGATTCCGAACGGAAATCGCTGGAAGTCGTCTCGCAACAAGTCCGCGATGTGATCAATCAACAATCGCAGATCGAACTCTTTCGCCAGCGACGCATCTTCTTGCAGGAAACGCTCGCCCTGAACAAAGTCATCATCGACCAAAGCGCGTTCGAGTTAAGTACGTTTATCAATCTCATTCAGGTGCAACGCGACATGGCCACTGCGATTGCGAGCGAGTTTCAAGCCGTCGCACAGTACAACTCGTCGATTGCAGGTCTGGAGTTCGCGAAGGGAACGATTCAGCGGTTCAACAACGTCTCGGTCGGCGATGGGCCGTTACCCGGACACGTGCAGAAGCGTGCCGCCGACCACTTCAGCGCTCGTAACGTTGCGATTAAATTACGGGAACAACCTGCGGAACTGCCACTGCAATCGCTGACGAAACCGTGGCAATCGCCGGTCGATACGCTCCCAGAGATGCCGGGTGCGCCCGGTCAAAATGCACCGAATCCGTTACCGTTCAACGCCACGCCTTCATCGCCGATGCCATCGGCGGTTCCCAAGATGGCCCCTGCCACGCCACCCATTAGTAGTCTCGTACCGGGCCAAAATTTGAGTCCGACGACGGTTCGCCAGTGGCCGGGGACTGCGACTTCGGAGCCAGTGATGTTTCAGGAACCGAAGCCAGTTTTCGTGCAAACCGGGACGGTACAGTTGCCCACGCGACGGGCAGTCGTTTCGGGAACGAGTAGCGAAAACGGCACGCCGGTATCGGTGCTGCCGCCACGGTGACCACGAATCACACGAATGAAAACAATCGGAAAACGCCGTCGGGACGAATTTCAGCGAACGATGCGTTCCGATTGCAGTTTCGGGTAATGTCCGAAGTTGACCAACAAACCGAGCTTGAAACCAGTTGCCTTTAGATAATTGTGAACCTGGGCGCGGTGTTCGCACTCCAAACAATCCTGATACACGGCCTCCAGAAATCCGCAACCCATTTCGTTATAGACCTCGAAACAGGCCCCGATGATGGCAAACGACTCATCCTTGAACACAATCTCCGCCATATGAACTCCTGAACTTGAGGATGATCAACCACGAATGACACGAATCACACGAATATATTCAATTGCAGAATGAATCGTTAGTTATTGTCCTATCGATTTTATTCGTGTGATTCGTGGTAGAACGGTACGAGATGGCGCGATAACCCCCTTCACCCCAGGATGATCAACCACGAATGACACGAATCGCACGAATAATTGAATCGCAGATTGAATCGTAATTTATACGCCTAACGATTCCATTCGTGTGATTCGTGTCATTCGTGGTAGAAATGATAATACTCAATAGTCGCACCGAATTCTTAGTCGAGACAGGGTTATGGTTCGGCTGATTCTTTTCGTGTTCGTGGTTGCCATCTGTTTGGCGGTGGCACCGGTTGGCCGTCCGACGGTGCAAACGGCTATCGCAACCCCTCCCCCAGTCCCAACGATCCTCACGTGCGATGCATTGCCATCGAACGAGCAGTTCGCAAACCTCGCACGCACCGACCCCATCGCGATGATGCAGGCATCGCTGAGCCGTTATTCGTGCGAGATTCGTGGCTACACCTGCACGATGCAAAAACAGGAACGCCTCGGCGGTAAACTCGGCCCCGATGAGGTGATTCGCATCGCCGTTCGAGACGATCCGTTTGCGGTACTCATGAAGTGGGAACGCGGGGCCGGCTTAGCGACGGCGACACTTTATGCGCGCGGCGATAACAACGGCAATATGAAAGTCCGATCGTTTATCGGCCTCAACACCGATACCGATCCGACGGGGCGATTGGCACGACAATCGTCGCGGTTTGCCATCACCGATTCCGGCATCTATCGCGGCACGCTCCGCTCGCATCGCGTCTGGTCAGCATCGCGAGATCGCGGCGAGTTGAAGGTCACGTTTGCGGGAACGAAAACTGTCCCCGCGTGCGGGAATCGCCTTTGCCACGTCATCGTTCGCACATGCGACAACCCCGAACTGGACAATTTCAGCCTCGATGAACCCGAGTTGCGGAAGGCGACGGATCACCCATTGGAAGCACTCGGCAAAGTGACGTTGATGTACGATGCCGAGACGTGGCTCCAGGTCGGTACCGAGATACTCCGGCCCGATGGTTCGCTGCTTGCGACCTATTATTTTCGCGACATCGTTTTGAATCCGAAGTTCGACCCGCAACAGTTTCACCCGAGCGCTTTGTCGAAGAAGTGACTTGCAGCATTGCAACGCTCGACTAACTGCATCCGCCATTTTTCGTCGGTATATTGCCCGCGATCTTCCGCCCACACACGCACTTCCTCAACGAGCGGCTTCAGTGCGGCAATCGCCTTCGCACGCGGTGCAAATGGCCGATCTTGCAGGCTTAGCAGCGTGGCGGAGGTGTGTGCGAATGTCGTCCCTTCGCCGCTAACGGGCGCGCCGCCGATGCATCGCGCCGCAAACCACGTCGTTTCCGTCAACGGATATTCGATCTCGATTTTCGTGCGAAAGAGTCCATCGGCTGGTTCGCTACTTGCGGAGGCAATCGTCTCGCCGTTCGCCAGGATTTCAAACCGGGAAAACGCTGTCAGACACTCGGCCTTGGCTCGAATCACCACCGTAGCTTCGGCCGTGCGTTCGACTTCAAACGAAAGGATCGGCCCGTTCGTGGCAAAGGTGCGACCCGCACGAACGGCTTCTACCCAAGCCTGATACGTGCGAGCTTCCTCTTTCGGAATCTGCGCGTA
Organism: Limnoglobus sp.; assembly: GCA_043785305.1. GTDB lineage: Bacteria > Planctomycetota > Planctomycetia > Gemmatales > Gemmataceae > Limnoglobus. The sequence continues at coordinate 76,790 of JAYVXI010000112.1, forward strand.
CGTTCGCATCGCACCGAGTGCGGTGGCGTTCGAGTCTTTCGCGCTGCCCCCCACGAGTGGCAGGAAAATGCCTGCGTTCCAGAGTTTATACACCCACGGGAAGAACGGTTGTGAACGCGGTTGCGGGTCGCACTCGATCGCGTCGATCTTGCCGAGTATGGCCGCAACGAGCGCTTCCGACCCGATCGAACCGCCCTCAGTGCGAAACGCATCGGCCCAAACCACGAGGCCGTTTTTCCGGTGGCACTGCTCGCACCAATCGACAATCGACCAGTCGTCGCTATCGTCGGGGCTACCGAACGCGATCGGGTAAACCGGCCGGTGCGAATGGAGCAAACTCAATTTCCCGAGGTACGGATGCTCGTTGAACGTGTTGACGACAACGCGGACGTTGCCCTTTTCGAGTAACGCCGTTTGCCCACTGAACGCGGTGGCATTCGGGTAGGTGAAGTACGTGTTGCCATCGTTCGCGAGGTGAAAGTAACGGCGAATCAGCAAGTTTGCGATGTCCAGATCTTCGGCAGCGGCTTCAAGTAATGCCGCGTGTGGCGACAAATATTGCACCCGCGTGTCCGCACTCACCCAGCCCATATCCGCGCGATTCGTCCAGCGTTCGATGTCGTATCGCAGTGCCATCTTGCCGGGGCTGAGCGTCACTTGCAAGTCGAGCGGGCGATACTCGATGCCCTTAGATATCTGTAACCGAATCGGCACGCCGGTGGGCAAGCGTAGCTCGGTTGCGCCGTCGATGTAGCTGAACAACTCGCGGCCAATTTTCACCAGCCCGCCGAGTTCTTCGCCTTTGCCTATCGGGAAAATCGGCGGTCGCCCGAACGGCGAGTACGTCTCGCCGTTCGGCCCGCTGATCCGCAGGCGAACCGGCGTCGGCTGTTTCGTAACCGAGTCGTTGATACGCAGATGGACGGTTTGCATGGGTCTGTGATCTTTTCAGATGGTACGACGTATCAATTCTTTTCTTATTCTGGTAGCCGCAGGTCTTTAGCCTGCGCGGGGGCAAATAGCCTAAAAAACCAGGCGTGGCGAGTCTTCGAGACGCGACGCAATAAGCCACGATTGAGAATGGGTGCGGCCCCCTCCCATGGTATCACCATGGGCTACGTGAGCGATCCTTTCAGGACCGAAGAACAGAACCGACACTGAAGGTGTCGCTCTCTCAGCCCATGGTGGAACCATGGGACGTGGGCAATTACCCTCGAAAACCAGTCGTGGCGAGTCTTCGAGACGCGATAAGCCACAGCGTTCATTCCAGGCATACCAGCCAATTCTTACCCCAACGGGGTTCCATCTCATAGCCCAGGGTTAGACGCTTCGTCGTACACCTGGGTGCCTGCTGCGGTTAATATTTCTCAGCGCCACCGCAGATGCGGAGGATTTGTCGGAATGCGTCGATCGCGATGGGGAACAGGTCTGCGCCGGTGACGCCGCCCGTTGGGCCGCCGCCACGCAGGTGCGGTTCCATCACGGCGAAGCCGTCGTAGCCGCGCTGCACGGCATCCCAGATCGTGTACGGAATCTGTCCGTGGCCATAGCCCGGCAGTACGCCGTGTTCTTCGCCGGTTTTCCAGTCTTTGATGTGCAAGTGTGAGGTGAATTCTTTCGTGAGTTCCCAGCCCGCAATCGGGTCGTAACCGCAGAATATCCAGTTCGCGTTATCGTGTGCGGCACGCAAGTTCGGATGATTGACGGCCTTGAACAAGTCTCGAACCCGCTCCGGTGAATCGCCGAAAATCTTGTGTTCGTTTTCGTGAAATAGTACGATTCCCGCCTTCGCCGCGAGTTCGGTTTTCAGGCGCATTCGGCGATAAATCTCTTCGCGGTGTGGCTCCCAGTTGCCGTCGAATGTGCCCGTCGCAGGTGGGTAGTAGCTGAACACGCGGATGTTCGGCGTGCCGAAGATTGCGCACAATTCGATCGCGCGTTTGAACTTGTCGAGGTGCGGTTCAAACGGGGCATCGATCGCGATTTTACCTATCGGCGAGCCGATCGCCGAGATACCAAACCCTTCGCCTTTCCGCATCGCGTCGAACTCGTGAATCTGCACATCCGTCAGCGCGAGCACGTTCGTTTTGTGGATCGAACGAAACTCGATGTGCCGCACGTTGGCAGACTTCAGCACCGACAATTGCACGCGCGGATCGGGCGAGATTTCATCGGCAAACGCACTCAAAGTAAACATCTTTAGTAACCTCGGAGTTAGTTTCGTTTTACGATCTTCATCTTCACTTTATTGGCAACGAAGGTCTTCTCGCCGGCGGCGGGGAACCGCACTTTGACGCGCTTGAGCGCGCCGTACCCGCTCACGTCGGTGATCTGGCCGATGCCATATTCGTCGTGTTGTACGACTTGCCCCGTCACGTATTCGCCATCGGTGGAGACACTACCCATCGCGATGGGCGGGCTTTTTGGGCGGTCGAGCGTGGCGGCGGCGGTGCGGGTTCGCCAGTCTTCCATCGCGGTACGTGCGGTGTTGCGGTTGCCCATCCCGTCGACGCGCTCGACATCGCGCGGCAGTTCGTCGAGGAACATGCTCGGCACCGCGTACAAGAACTGCCCGCGAAACTCACGCACGCGGCTGTGGCACAAGTACAGTTCCTTCATCGCCCGCGTGATCCCCACGAAGCAGAGCCGTCGCTCTTCTTCCATGTCTTCTTCTTTGCCGAGACTTCGTTCGTGTGGCAGCAGACCCTGTTCGGTCGCCATCATATACACAACGGGAAACTCCAGCCCCTTCGCCGCATGGAGTGTCATCACCGAGACACGATCTGCCGATTCATCCCAGTTATCGACATCCGAGGCCAGTGCGATCTGTTCGAGGAAATCGCCGATGGTTCGGTTATTGTCTTCGTCGTGAAACTGCTTCGCCGCCGTGATGAGTTCCTCGATGTTCGCCAAGCGCTCCGCATCGTCATCATCGGTCGAATCTTTGAGCATCGTGCGGTAGCCAGACTTATCGAGCACGAGCCGAATGACTTCGTGCGGCGGCAGTTCGAGTGAGGCTCGCAGGTCGGTAATGATACGCGAGAAGTCTTTGAGTCCCGTCGCGGCCTTGCCTTTAATATCCGTAATTTTCGCGACTAGACCCGCTGCCGACATCGGGCCGATTTCGTGGCTCTCCGCATAGGCCGTGAGGCGGTCGAGGCTGGTTTTGCCGATGCCGCGCGTCGGCTCGTTGACCACGCGATAAAACGAAACCGTGTCCGCCGGGTTGACTAACAGACGCAGGTACGCAAGGATGTCGCGGTTCTCTTTCCGCTGGAAGAACGCGAGGCCTTTCACGATCTGGAACGGCACGCCGTGCTTGATGAACGCCGATTCGAGCGAGCGCGTCAGCGCGTTAATCCGCACGAAAATCGCATGGTCTCGGTAGCGATGTTTCTTTTCTTCTATCGTTTTCTTGATGCGGAGAACCACCCCCTCGGCTTCGTCGAGGCCGGTCTCGAACGTCAGTATTCGTACCGGTTCGCCACCGGGGTTTTCGGTAATCAGCGACTTCTTTTTGCGCAGCTTATTGTGCGAGATCAGCGAGTTCGCGGCGGCGATCACGGCTTGCGTGCTGCGGAAATTCTGCTCGAGCGTAATCACTCGTGCGCCAGGAAAGTCGCGTTCAAAGTTGAGGATGTTCGTGATGTCCGAACCGCGCCACCGGTAGACGTTCTGGTCGGGGTCGCCGACGACGCAGAGGTTAGGGTAGTTGATCGAAAGTCGGCGTGCGATCTCGTACTGCGCGGAGTTCGTGTCCTGATATTCGTCGATGAGGACGTAACGAAATCGGGCATCGAGTTCGGCACGCAGTTCCTCGTTGTGCCGAAGTGCGAGCGCAGGCAGGTACAGTAAATCGTCGAAGTCCATCGCGTTCGCGGCCCGCAATCGCTTCTCGTAGCCGTAGTAGACTTTCGCCACGGTCTGGCTGAGGAAATCGTTCGCGGTGCGCTCGAAATCTTTCGGTGTCTGAAGCTGATTCTTCGCTTTGCTGATCGCCCCGCCGATGCGTTCCGGCGTAAATTTCACGTCGTCCATGTTGAGCGCTTCGAGCGCCTGCTTGACGAGTTTATTGCGGTCGTCGGTGTCGTAGATCGTGAAGTTCTTGTCGATGCCGAGCCGGTCGGCATACTGCCGAAGCAGCCTCGCGCCTAAGCTGTGGAACGTGCTAACGAAGACGCGATTGCCCGGCGAAATCGTCTCGACGCGGTGCCGCATTTCGCCAGAGGCTTTGTTTGTGAACGTGATTGCTAAGATGTTACTAGCGCGAATGCCCTGTTGCAGCAGAAACGCAATCCGCCGGGTAATCACGCGCGTTTTGCCACTGCCCGCACCGGCCAGCACCAGAAGCGGGCCTTGCGTACATTCGACCGCTTCGCGCTGAATCGGCGTAAGGTCCGACAACAGGTCAACAGACATTCGTAACTCCCGCGGCAACGCGCGAACCGAATCGACTCAAACGAGCATTGTACCGAACGGGGTAGCGGGTGAGAGACAGGCGGGATGATTTGCTAGGATGCGAACGGACATGCCAACGATCATTCATCGGAAACGATCGTGAATCGCTGAGGGTTCTTGAGGATCCAAGCACTACCAAGTTGAATGATTTCGCCCGAGCACATGACTTCTGCACGATCCTCATACGCTTGCATGGCCAGAAGATGATCTTCGCTGCCGAGTTCGATACGAATTCGGCGTGGCTCGCCTTTGACGTAACCTTTGATCGTCACCGGACCGGCGATCGGTTTGTTGATGTCTTCGCTTTTAAGCTGCACGACAAAACCACGGATTTCCGTTTCCTCGGGTGGGGCTTTACGCCGGTAGAGCCGTGACGCCTCGTCGATGAGTCCGATGTGGTCGCTGGGGATGATAATTTCGCGAGGTACCGATGCCTCGGCGGGGCGAGATCTTGCGTAAGTGAAAGAGATTCGTAACTCGTCGCCATGTTGACTGTGTTTGCCGTTCATGCCGACGATAGCGGAGCAGAGGTTAGCAGAGACACCTTTGGGGATGAGCCGCTCGAAGACGTCGGTATCGAGAGTCGTCAGTGATCGATCGGTAACGGATCGCAACGATTGTAGTGCCGTGGCAAGTTTGATGACGGCTCGCCGCTCGAAGGGATCGTCCGGCGGGAAAAGTACACCCTGTCGCCCAGGTATCATGGGGCTGACGGGCGAGTGGATCGCGAGGACGAAACTGCCACGTTCCGTTTGCCCCATCCGAAGGCGGCGAACGAACTCAACGGCATCATCGGGCCGCTTCGTGGCGTAGTATGCTTTGGGTTGAACGACGGCACAAGCCCCGGCGAGCATCATTTCGCGGGCATTGTCGATCAAGGCTTCACCTTGGTCGAGGGGAATAGAACCATCGTTGGCGTTAGCGTGGCGGAAGCGAACGCGAATGACGTCAACACCGGCGGTTTGAAGGTCGGAAAGGACTTCGAGTTGCGAACGCTTCTCCCGCGCGGCGATGCTACCTACGACTTCAGACATTCTCACCACATAATCTCCCAACGTGCGGCGGAGCGGCAGAAGGACTTCAATTTCCTCGCGGTTGATCTTACTGGTCCACACCGACATACGATCGGGTTGAGATTCGACTTCGGTCCAGCCGTTGTCACGAAGGTATGTGGCCACGTCGCCGGGGTTGAGTTGCTCGAATGGTGTGCGATCGCGGATGACAATGTTCACGTTCGTGTCCCCGCTTTCAGTAGCTTCAGTAAGGCGTTCGGGTCGAATAAATTCGCCTTCGGGACCGCGACTGTGACAGTGGTCTTGTTCCTGGATTCCGGCAGACCTGTTAAATCGACCCAGTATGCCGCTTTCCTCATGATCATCTGATCGGCATCCTGAGTCAACCAGTTGTCTAACTTGGGCGGGACCATGAGTACGATGAGCACCCGCGGAATCAGATCATCCCCGCTGAGATCATTGTAGTTCTTGAGCAGAAGCGGGTATCGAAACACCCCGTTCTTTTCTGGAATCACTGCGGAGCATTTCAACTGCGCTTCGAGCCTCGGCCGGCTGGGCCGACCCGATGTAATTTTTGTCGTAAACCCGATATCGATGCTGTCGTCGTCGATCTCATGCTTATAAGTGTTGACACCAGCGGCGGCTGCCACTGCACGAACGTAAGCGATGCTGAATTGCTCTTTTTGTTGTTCGAGTGTCATCGTGTGTCCCAGTAATAATTCTCGGTCATTCGCGACACCTCACAGCAACAATCACTAGCAAGTGATTTGATACGGAACTGCAAAGCTTACGGCTTCGCTAGAAAACGATTCCGTAACGACTGCTTGCACAAACGTTACAAATCGAGGTGCTCGTAGCGATTGAATTGTTTTCGACTAAGATAGCCTACTCGCAAACGAGGTGGGGTGACGGATATGGAAATCGTCGGACTGGGAACGCATATTTTGGACTGTCCGCGCGTGCGGAAACTCATCGACAAACATGCCGAGAAGTTCCTGAGTACGGTGTTCACGGCACGCGAAATGGCGTATTGTGCCGAACGGACGCACAGCACCGAATATTACGCGGCGATCTGGGCGACGAAAGAAGCGGTGTTTCGGGCGCTCGGCACGAAATGGCGTCGCGGTGTCGACTGGCGGGATGTCGAAATCGTGTGCGAATCGTCGATCGAGCCGTACGCCGTCATTAGTGGTCCGACGAAAGATCACTACGAAACCCGAGGCGTCACCGACATTCGGATTTCGTTCTCGTACTCGCGGCTCTTCGTTACCGCGACGGCGATTGCCGTCCGGTAATCGACGCCGATCCCAAAATCCATCGACAACCTACAATACTCCGATGCTCCTCCCGCTGTCACCTGCATTGATTCTCGCCCCGATGGAAGGGGTGACCGATGCGCCGATGCGTGCGGTTCAGGGCGAGTGTGGGGCGTTCACGCATTCGGTTTCGGAGTTTCTGCGGGTCAACCAGAGCGTGCCACCGAAGAGCGTTTTCCTCAAGCATGTGCCCGAGTTATTGCATAACAGCCTGACGCCGAACGGGTTGTCCGTTCACGTGCAGTTGCTCGGCGGCGATGCCACGCTGTTGGCGGAAACGGCGGCGTTTGCGTGCGAACTCGGGGCACGGGCCATCGACCTGAACTTCGGCTGCCCCGCAAAGACGGTCAACCGGCACGATGGCGGCGCGACGCTGTTGAAGTACCCGAAGCGGATACGCGAAATTGTCGGTGCCGTGCGCACGGCCGTTCCGCGGGCAATACCGGTCTCGGCGAAGTTGCGGCTCGGCTGGGACTCGCTCGATCCGATCTTCGAGAATGCCGCGATGGCCGCAGAAGGCGGGGCATCGTGGCTGACGATTCACGCACGAACGCGGATGGCCGGTTACGCCCCGCCGGTCTACTGGCCGAGCATCGGGCAGGTTCGCGAGCGCCTCGGAATTCCCGTGATCGCGAATGGCGATATTTGGTCGATCGAGCGGTTTCGGCAGTGCCGCGACGAGACCGGTTGCACGCATTTCATGCTGGGTCGTGGTGCCGTAGCAAACCCGCTGTTGGCGCAGCAGGTGGCCATCGAACTCGGCTTGATCTCGACGCAAACGCTGCAATCGTTCGACTGGCCGACGCAACTGGAACGACTCATTCGCTGGACGCAACACTATCAGGGCGTCGATGCCGGACGGATGATCCGCCGGCTGAAACAGTGGTTGAACATGGCCGCTTCGTTTGGGACGTTCACCGGATTCGGTGCAGTAAAACGAGCGACGACAACGGAAGAAATGTTCGCCACGTTACGCGCGAACGTCGGTATCGATCTGGCCGGTCCCGCATAGCACATCCGCAAGTTGTGCGGCGAAGAACGGCGCGAGCAACGAACCCTTCGAACCGAGTCCGTTGAAGATACCAATTCGCGAATGTTCGGGGTGGAAGCCGAGGACGGGGCGGCTTTCGCGGATGATCGGCCGCACCGCCGCCGCGTGATCGAACACCTCGAATGGCAACCGCAGAAACTCGCGCAGTCGCGATTCGATTTCGTTTCTCCCACGCTCGGTCGGTTCACCGTCCAGTTGCTCGCGTTCATAGGTCGAACCGGCACGAAACATCTCCCCTTCGAGTGGTGCCAGCCAAACGCCACGGTTGAGGATTCGCGTCTCGCGAAGGTCCGGAATCCGCAACGTCAGAATCTCGCCCTTCGCGGAATTGAATTGCAGCGACGGAAACCACGGATTCGGCTCGGGGTGATAGCCGAGGCAAAAGATCGCCGCGCGGGCTTCGAGGTTCAGCGGGTGGCAGATCACGCCATCGGCTGACGGTACGATGTCCGTCGCGAGTTCGATTTCCACTTCGTGCAACATCCCCGCTTCGCGGAAAGCGCGTCGCGAACAGTCGAGATACGCTTTCACATCGAGCTGCGCCGCAGTGGGCATCGCGAAACCACCGAGCGGATTTGCGAACTCTTGCGAGTTCACGAGCGGTTCGGGTTGTTGCACGAGGCCGCGAAATTCGGCATCGACGCGGTTGGCGAACACGGCACACTCGCGTTCGTTGCGAAACAGCCGTACCATGCCGCGTTCGTGGAAAAACGCTGTCTGCGTAGCGATTTCAATCGTGCGATAGAAATTTCCCGCGAACGGGCGGAGTTCGGTCCAGCGCCAACTCAGCGCGAGACGTTTACCGGTGATCGGCGTCATTAGGCCTGCGGCGATGATCGACGACGAGCGTTTCGTGCCGCGATCGACGATGGCCACGCGCTGGCCGCGATGCATCAGCGACCATGCCAGTGTCGTACCCGCGAGGCCGCCACCGATGATGAGAGTATCGACGTGCGTCATGTTGGGGTTGCACGATTCTCGAGGGTTGTTATCGCACCATGCAACGAGGGAAACCCGATGAGACTGCGTGCGTTGGCGATCGTAGTACCGTTCTGTGCATTCGGTTGCAGTACCGCACCCGTTGCCAATTTGCTCGACTGCGTATCGCCGAGCCGGGCACGGCTTCCCGACGATCGTGGCCGTGAAGAACGCCTGGAAGCTCCGGATCGCGCTCGACTGCCACCGATACCCGACGTACTGCCGGATCGCGATTCGACGCCACGGGTTCGGCCGCGGAACTAACCGGTCGCTCCGAATGGTTCCGCCACTTTCCACCCACCCATCCCCAAACTCACTCCCGAATTTCGGAACCACTCTAACCCACCCTGACCCACCAACGACTTACGTCCGATTTTGATGCTACTTGCCGTACAAATCGCCGACGTGCGACGCAGTCTCGCGTTCGTTCAACCACTCGGCAACGGTGCGAATCTCTTCGGCCATCTTCGCAACTTCCGTGCGTTCCTCGCGAATCGTTGCAGCCACTTCGTGCGGCACGGGCAGGTAACCGGCCTCGAACTCCGCCGTCAGTTTGCCTTGTAACTTCGCCTGAAACGCATCGCGAATCGCGGGCCAACTGACCGGGAACGCGAACGTAATCAGGATGTGCAATGCCACCAGCACACCGAGCGTGATGTACACCGGCAACAGAATGTGGAAGAACGACGGCGTGAAATCTTCGACGAAGAATCGCCACATCAGCAGCGAAATTGTTGCGAGAAGCACGCCTTCGGGCAGGTAGTTTGCCAGCAATGTCACGCCGCCACGGAAGAACGCCCGCCAACCGACGGGGGCCGTCGATTCGCGTTCGACGTCCGCCAGAGACTCGACGAGGCACCGCGAATAGCGTTCGTCCCAATCGAGTTTTCCTGCCGCAGCGGTCGGTTCGTTGAGTAGCGCAAACGGGAACCCACGCTGGTCGGCATCGAGCAAGAGCCGGTTCACGAGTGCCGGTGTGCGGCGGTCGAGTACGCGTTCTCCGGCGGATCGCGCACAATCGCGTGCGAACGTCGAAAGGTCGATCTGCACATCTTTGACCGGTTCGGTGGTGCCGATGCGTGGTACGAACGGCACCCGCGTTCGTAGTGTGCTGCCCGCGTTTCGCAGTTTCGCGCCAACGCCGAGGTATGCGGCCATCAGCCCGCGAAAGCGAGACTGGCCACGGACGCGGAACTGATGCTCGATCTCTTTCTGATGCGGTTCGAGCGTGCTGACCAGCACTTCGGCCCCGATCCGCGCCTCGTCGGCTAATACTAACCGCCACGATTCGCGGGTTTTGTCGGCTTGTGCTTCGAGTTCGGGCGGCATCACCGCTTCAACCGCATTCAACGACTGCGCGAGTAACTGGCCGACCCCGCGTGCCTTCACCGATTCAATTTCCAAATGCGTGAGGCCACGTTCCAGCCATTCGACTAACTCGGAAAATTGCTCGCCGGGCGGCAGGTTCTTCGGGGGAAGTGTCTCGCCGTTCGCGGTGGCATCGAGCCAGAATTGCGCCGTCGTGCGGAACAACTTCGGCGACGTGAAACCTTCCTTCGTCAGGTCGGCAATCCAGTCGTCGTCGGGTCGTACGCCCTTCGCATCGTCTTGCAGGCAACGGTCCCATTTGTTCATTACGAACGCGAACGCCCGCCGTTGTCGTTGTTCCTTGAACAGATCCCAGCCGATCTGATCGTGATACTTTTCCTGCGAACCGACGTAGAGCACGACATCGGCGACCGGCAGCAATTCTTTCAGCGTCTCGCGGTTTTTGAGATCGTTGCTATCGACGTCCGGCGTGTCGACGAGCACCTTCTGTGCGAGCGATTCCTGGTTGTGCCGCACGAGCCGACAGAGCCGTAGCGCAGGGTCGAGGCGGTCGGGGTTCACCGATTGGTGGAAGTAAACGACGGGGTCGCGGGTGGTCGGCCGCGTGAACGAGGCTTGCGCCACGGCCGCGCCGGCGAGTGCGTTCATCAGCGTCGATTTGCCCACACCGGTCCCGCCCATCAGCATCACGACTAGCAGTGGGCGTTCGACGTCGAGTGCGTCCGATTTTCGGCGCAAATCCTCGGCCAGCCCTTCGAGTTCCGCGCGCTGAACGAGCGACACCGGATGTTTGCGTCGCCCGTCGAGCCAGCTTCGCAGCGGCTTTTCGAGGCTTCGCAGCAAGGGGGACAGCGTACGGAGGAACGTCTGTTGCAGCGTCACGGTAATCATGGAGCGTTCGTCGCGGGGTGGGGTTTGACGATCACCGCGAGTTCGCGGATGTTCTCGGGGACGCGCCGCAACACCGATTGCAGACGCTCGATCGACGATCCTTCCGAGAGCGGTTTCGCTTGCAGCCACTCGGAAACGGGGCCGGTGAGATGCGCACCGAGCAGGCTCTCGCGTTTGTTCCGAGCGCGGAACCGTGCCGCTTCGACGGTGCCACGAACGATCCACTCGAAGATTTGATGCGTGAAGGACACCGCGAGTGGAATTAGTAACAAATGGTACCAACTCGGCAGCCACGTCAGCCAGAGGACCAACGCGATCGCGAGCAAATCGAACGACACTTTCGCGAAGCGAACCCCGCCGAGGATCATCGGTTGTTGGGCCAAACGATCCGTGAGGGACCGCCCCGCCTGTTCGAGTTCGTCGCCTTCTTTCAACTCGAACTGCCGCACCGCCGCCTCGAACGGAACGAGCGCCTGGTTCTTCAAACCGGCGTCGAAGGCGTTCGCGATCTGCTTCCAGACCGGATGGCCGGTGCCGCGTTTCAGCGCCTCGGCACGCAGCGTGTCGATCCAGGCATCGAAGCCCGTACGCAACACCGCTTGTTCGGGTAACGGCGGGACTTCGGACGTCCCCGCGAGCTTGATGAGGAACTCGCGAAAGTACGAATACGGTGCGCGAAGCAACGCGAACGCGGCACTCAGGTAACGCAACCCGGCGGGCAGTTCGAGCATACCGAGTAGCTGTTCTCGGGTGCGGTCGAAGCGCTTGAACGGCTCGCCGGCGAGGTATTCGCGGCGATAGCGTTCCTCGAACTGCGTGCGACCCGCTTTGACGGTGGCTTTCCAGTGATCGAGTTCGGCAAGGTCGTTCGATGCGATCGATAGTAAATTGTCCGATGCCTTTTCGAGGTACTGCACCGCATTCCGCACGGTGCGTTCGCGGGCTTCCTCGAGGGTCGGACAGAGCGCGAGCACGTGGTTAATCAGGGCGATGCGATACTTCGCACCCGCCCCTGCCGGGTCGGCACGCTCTTCCTTGGTGAGGTTCGGAATCGCGAGCACCGGTATCGGTGGGATCGCGCTCAGGTTTTCGTTCGCTCGTTTCGCCAGCACTTCCTTGCGGAAGTGTTCGATCATCGGCGTGGCATCGGCTTCGCGCATCTTCGTGATGCAGACGATGACGGCTTTGCCCGCCTCGATCAGCATCTGCAAATACTGCGTCGGCACTTCGTCGTTGTAACGCTCATCGGACGCGACGTAGACGACGACATCGGCGAGCGCCGAGACTTCCATCAGCCGCGAAATGTACCCCGACGATGCCCACGTCGTCATGTCGGGGCAGTCCCAGATGATGTAATCTTGCAGCGGTTCGCTCGCGCCTTCGCGGGCCGGAATGCGCTGCACCTGGTACACGTCTTCATCGAGGCTTGCGGGCTGGGTGTCGGTCAGCTTTCGCAAGTTTCCGAGGAAGCCGAGGTACGATGGCCACGGCATCGCGCCGGTTGCGGGAAGGTAGGCGGTGGGGTGACGGGTGTACCCCGCTTGCGGGTTCGCGTCGGCGATGGGAGTGCCCGCGAGGAAGTTCGCGACGGTGCTTTTCCCCGCGCCGGCCCCGCCGACAACGGCGAGGTGCAATGGCCGCGGCGGTTGCTGTTCGAGCGCCCCACCGATGATGTTCCGCGCCAGTGCCGCCGCGAGGTGCAGGTGCTCCGCGTGCCGGGCCAACTCCGGCTCCCGGCGGCAGTGCCCCTCCAGCCAGTCGAAGTCGTCGGTCAGTTGCGTCAGCTTTTCGCGGTGCGTGTTCATTTGCATCTCCGTATTTCATCAAACTCCGCACGTGGCGACAAACGAGAAATCGGGAAACTCTCACGAACGAAACGCGGTGCGAGCCATGCGACCGGCTTTTCGGTCCAATGCGAACGACGACAACGGCACGCACGGCACGGCACCCATGATGAGTTCCCTCACGAATTGTGCGGTGCCTATCGAGAGTTGCACCCCCGAACGGTAATGGCCGATGGCCGCATGAAGGTTACGCACCTTCGGCACGGGGCCGATGAACGGCATCCCGTCGGGCGAGCCGGGCCGCAACCCGCACCACGCCGTTTCGAGTTTCGCTTCGCGTAACGCCGGGACGAGATGGTTTGCGAATGCCAATAGCGATTCGATGCCTGCGGGTGTCGTTCGCTTCTCGAAACCGGCTTCGGGTTCCTCGGTCGAACCGATCAGGATCCGCCCGTCGCCTCGCGGTACGAGATACTCTTTGCCGAACAGTAAGATCGACTTCAACACGTCCGCGTTCGTTTGCAAAAGCGCAATCTGGCCGAGCACCGGCACGACGCCGGGCGTGCAGCCGAACGGTTGCAGTATCGCGCCACTCCACGCCCCCGATGCGAGCAGGTATTGCCCCGCCGATGCGACTTCGCCCGTATCGAGTTGAACGCCAGTGATGCGGTCGCCATCCACGAGAAAGCGTTCCAGTCCGCAATTCGCGTGAAGTTCGACACCGATTCGTTCGCAGCCTGCGATTAGTGCGCGGAGGTGTCGCGGGTTGCGGACTTGTGCCATATCGGGGAGGTAATACGGCGAGCCGATCGGCGACGCGATGTTCGCTTCACGCGATGCGAGTTGGCTCGGCGACAGGGCTTCAAAGCGAATCGCTTCTTGCTGCCAGAGCGGGACCACGTAGTCGTCGGCGACTTGTAGGAAATCGATGCCACCCGAGCGCAAGTAGCCGTTGTCGATACCCGTGAGTTCGCGTAATTCCGACGAAAGGATCGGCATCCCGACCGCACCGAGTGCCCGCAGGTGGTCGTAGGGCGTCGCGGCGCGAAGCGGATCGCCGGGCGGGATGATGCCCGCACCGGCCCATGAGGCTTCCCGACCGAAATCCTGACGATCGTAAACCGCCACCTGAACCCCGGCATTCGCCAGAACATACGCGGAGGTCAAGCCGATGATGCCGCCGCCAATCACGATCAAATCCGGGCTGCTGTTCATAGTGTCGTTATACGGTTCGCAACCCAGCTGCGGTTGACACTGCAACGCCATCCGATCATAACTCGCCGCATTCGATGCAATCCCGGAGTATTCCTATGTTTCGAGCGTTACTCGTAGTTCTATTACTCGCATCGGTGGCGTTTGCTGCGGAACCGGCTGCGGATGCGGAGAAACTCGTCGGGTTCTGGAAGCCGGTTTCGATCTTGTGCGATGGCCGCGAACAACTCCCCAAGGGGCAGGCCGACGATTTCACTCTGGTCATCAAGGATGGCGAATATCGCCTGTACAAAGTGCTCGACAAAGCGAAAGACGAACACGTGCGGCTCATCTCGGCGGAGTTGGTGCTGAATCCGAAACTGATGACGTTCGAGTGGAACGTGATCTCCGGCCCACGAAAAGGCGAGAAGTATCACGGCCTCTACGCGAAAAAAGATGGCCAACTGATGCTTTGCTACGGCCCTGCCGACAAACCTCGCCCCACGCAACTGGAATCGACATCGAGCAACGGTATGTATCTGGAAACGTGGGTGCCAGAGAAAAAGTAGCTTTCAAATCGACGTAAGTCAGAATTGCGGACGCTCCCAAACTGTTTTTTGGGGTGTTTTTCCGGTTTTTGCGATCCAAAAAGTCGCTTTTTTGATCGCAAACAACTGATCTGTTTGCCGTATCTACGACTGAAATAGTTCTACTGTATCGTTATCGTTTTTGCTCGTTCTTTAATGGTGGCGGCAGGTTACGTCTGCGATAGCGGTAGTAACGTGCCGATTCGATTCGCT
>JAYVXI010000113.1:0-6193 GCA_043785305.1 Limnoglobus sp.
GCGCGTTTTGAAGTTGCGCTATTTTCCGTGCGATAACATCGTTTTCCGAGGCATTTTCGAGTTCTTTCGATCCAGACACCGTAAAAAGCGACGCTTGAGATTCACTAAATGTCGAATATCTAGGGAAAAAAGCCATAAAAATAGCGCAACTTCAAAACTAGCGCGTCGGGCTAACAAGAATGGTTTGTTAGACTGGTGACGTTTCATTTCCGACCGTGTGAAGTATATGCGTAACGATGGCAGCGGATTCGCGCCAACAAGTTTGGCACCTCTGTGTTGAATCGGTTAGACTGAGGATGACCGTAATACGCCAATTTGGCGCGTATTTCGATTGTGGCGACTGTTCCGAACGCGTTTGCCGGGTGGTATTCGAGTTTGGGCGGGATTGAGCAGATTCGGATAGCGACCGTGTGCGACCATCCTTTAGACTATTAAATTCCATCAGTTCACGATTCCCTTGTGCCGGGGCGCGAAAACCCCAGCCATTGCAACCAGGAGCGCCAGGGCAATGACCATCGTCAAACGGCTTAGGCTATTGACGGCCATCCTCGGTGCGGCGGCTGTGACCGCTGCCATCGGTACCACCGTCTTCGGCGAGATTCGGGCCAAACGGGACTCGGTCCCCGCGACTCCGGTTCGACCCGAAGCGAACGTTATGGCCGACGACCTCGCGCGGAACTCATTCGCTGCGAAACCCGCACTCACATACAAGAACAGCGCCGGGCAAGCCGCGTTCGCGTGGCAACTGAAGCCCACCGCCACGCCGACCCGCGTTCGCGACCGCGATATCATGGTGCTCGTGGATACGTCCGCCAGCCAAGCCGGTCTGCCGCTGAATCGCGCACGCAACATCATCGACGGTCTTTCGCACGCGGTCGCTGAAACCGACCGCATCGATGTGTGGACGATCAACCTGAACGACCCGAAGGCGACGCGCTCGCTGACGGAAGGCTTCAAGCCCGCTCGTTCGGAAGCCGTCACCAGCGCATCGGCTCGCCTCGTCGAGACCGAGTACGCCGCCGGTGCCACGGACTTGAAGATCGGCCTCGAACGGGCGATGGCCGCGTTCGAGCCGAACCCCGGTCGCAACCAAGTGATTCTGTTCCTCGGCGACGGCGAAAGCTCCGCGAGCCTCGTCCCGTTGAACGAAGCGATCCGCGTCGAACTCGGCGGCAAGATGGATCAACAGAACATCGCATTCTTCGCGGTGCCGCTCGGCATCAAGGTCAACGCGAACAACTTACACGGCTTCGCCACGCTCACCGGTGGTGCCGTCGTTCGCCTCACCGAAGACACCACGACGATTCGCGGCCAAGCCGCCTTCGCCACGCAGTTGCGAACTGCGATCGACGTGCCGATCGTCAAGGTCACGAAAGTGACTTACTCGAACGAAGCCGTTGAAGTATTTCCAACTCGCTTGCCGCCACTACGTGCGGATCGTGCGACGCTCGTTGTCGGTACTCTGAAGACCGATGCGGCTTCGATTACCGCAAAAGTCGAAGGCATCGTGTCCGGTCAACCGGTGACGATGGAACTCGCCGAACGCCTGCCACCTTCGGACAGCGAACACTACTTCCTGCACGCGATGATCGAGCAATGGCGGAGCGCCCCGGTCAAGGACGCCCCCGCGATTCTGGCTGCCGACCGCGCGTTAGCTCTGGCCGCCCAGCAGTTCCGCCTGTTCCGCGAAGAGTTCCTGACGCAAGCCGTCAGCGCGATCAGCACGGACCGCCTCGATCATGCCGAGAAGCTGTATCAGGCCGCCGTCAAGATCGACCCGACGAGCAAAGAAGCCGAAGCGGGAATGAAAGTCATTCTCAAAATGCGAACGGGCGGTTTGACCCGTCAGCAGATGAAAGCCGGTCTTTCGGACCGCAATCGTCTGCAAGATTTGTCGAAGGAACCCGCACCGGGCGCGAAGCCTGCGGCACCTCCGGCGGCGGGTGCGGCACCCGCGACACCCGCACAAGTGGCGAGTGGACTGCAACAAGCCCAAGCCGAGCAAGCGGTGCAAGAACAACAATACCGCGTGCTCGTCGATGAGACGATCCGCAAGGCGCGTCAGCTTCTGGCGACCGACCCCGATACCGCGTACGAAGACCTCAAGCGCCAACGCGATGTCGTGCTTTCCAACACGCAACTCGGCAACACGTACCGTGCGAAACTCGCCGCCGACATCGAATCGATGATGCAAACCGTTGCTACGCAAGGTGGGACGATCAAGCGGAACCTATCCGAAGAACGCGAACGGCTCGCCCAGACTCGCCTCCGAGTCAACGAGTTCGCACGCCTGCAAACGCTCGAAGAACAGACCCGATCGCGGATCGACTCATTCAAGCAGCTGATGAATCAAGCCCGCTTCGAGTTGGGCCAACAAGAAGCCCAAGTTCTGATCCAAGAGCGCACCTCGCGCGGTCTTTCGATCCCCGTCGAAGCGACGGCGGCGTACATGATCGGCCAAGCCGCGACGAACCTCCGCGAACACCGCGAACTCGTCCGCATCCGCGAAGACCGCTACCTGTTGACGATGATGCAAGCCGAGAAGTCGTTCATTCCATATCCAGACGAGCCACCCGTACACTTCCCGCCCGCAGCCGTTTGGCGCGAACTGACCTCGGATCGCGATAAATATCGGTCTTCGACGCTCGGCTCCGATGTTTCGCCGAGTATGCGTCGGACGCAGTCGATCATCGATGGCCCGAGTGCGGAGCGCGTCAAAATCGAAACCGAACTCGATGGCATGGCACTGAAAGACCTCATCAGCTTCCTCGAGAAGGATCACGGCCTCAAGTTCGTGGTACTCGAAGACGAGTTCAAATCGGCGGGCGAAGCCGCGATCATGGACAAGAAACTGACGCTCAAGCAGAAGCTGTACGGCTTGACCGTCGGCTCGTTCCTCGACATTTCGCTTTCGAGTATCGGTGCGACGTACATGGTCCGCCCCGAGTACATCGAGATCACGACCGTCGAAAAACGCTTGAAGGAAAAGGTCGTGCGGGCCTTCGACATCACCGAACTGGTGTACCAGATTCCGTCGTCGATCAACCAGGCCGTGCTGCAACAGAACCAAAGCGTGCAGACCACTAACCTGCAACTATTCGGTGCGGCGAGTTTCGGTGGCAACGCCGGTAACTTCAACTTCGGCGGTGGCGGTGGCTTCCAAGGTGGCGGTGGCTTCGGCGGCGGTGGCCTCCAAGGCGGTGGTGGCGGTGGTCGTGGTGGAGCCGGTGGTGGTGGCGGGCAGATTCAAGGTGGCTTCGGTGGCGGGGCCGCACAAAATCTGGGTGCCGGTGGTGGCGTGACCGGAGTCGGTGGCGGCCAGGTCGGCCAGTTCGGTAACCTCGGTGGCCAGTTCGGTATCCAAGGGAACTCGCTCCCGAACTACCAACTGATTACGACGCTGATTACGGAAGTCGTGGCACGCGGCGAATGGGCGAACGTCAATCAACAGTTCAACGTCGCCGACCCGAATGGTCAGCCTGGTGAAGAAGTTCCCAAACTGTTGCCGGAAGAACAACTGAACTCGCTCGCATTCTATCCTCCGACGAGTGCGCTAATCGTTCGAGCCACGGGTAAGTACCACCCGCAGAGCAGCATGAAGCTGAAGAAGGCCGACGGCGGAGCCGCCGGTGGACCCGGTAACCCCGCACGCAATGGCAACGTCATCGCAGCGATTGCCGCTTCCGAACCGAAACCCGGCGACAACGTCGTGGTGGCCGTCGAAAAGGCGAAGCTCAAAAACGCGGCCGAAGACGTGCGAACGCTCATGAAAGAGATCGACAAGAATAACCCACAACGCATGTGGCAACAAGCTCTGGGTAAGTCGAACGTCACGCACCCTGGCCTCGTGGTCGCCTGTGCGGACTTCTTGTTCGAGTACAAAGAGCCAGCCCACGCCGCCGAAGTTCTCAAGTCCGGTATCCGTCACGGCCTCACGACCGATGCCTGGACCCACGAAGCCCTCGCAGTCGCGCTCCGCGATGGCAAAGCCGATTCGTTCGAGATTCAACGCGTCGGAATGTCCACATTAGACTTTGAAGCGAACGATGCGAAATCGTACATGAAGGCCGCGAAAATCGCCGACGAGAACGGCAACCTGCCCGTTGCGTTGGCCTACTGCCAACGGGCCGCGAGCATCGAGCCGAACATGCCTTCGACTTACGCGAATGCACTCGCTTACGCCGAGAAATCGAAAGATGTCCAGACCGACGTGATCCACTGGGCGACGGAAAACCTGCTCGCACGCGATTGGAGCAACGAAGGCGTGAACTATCACGCACAGACGAAAGAACGTCTGAGTCAGATCGTCGACAAGTTCGAACGAGCCAATCAGCCCGAGCTGGTGGCACGCTTCAAGAAGACGCTCGAACAGGAAAACAATCGCGAACTCGTCATCGAACTGCGATGGCAGGGCGGTGCGGACTTGGACTTGCTCGTGACCGAACCATCGGGTTCGACGGCCAGCCCAACCCACAAGCGTACGATCGGTGGTGGCGTCGTCAAAGCCGACATCCTCGGACAACCGACCGACGACCGCTTCGAGTCGTACACGGCGGCTCAAGCGATGAGCGGTTCCTACACCGTCAAGGTGAAGAAGTCGCTCGGAACGCCGGTGGGCAACAATGCGAAAGTCGTCGTCACGAAGTTCAAGGGGACGCCCCGCGAAGCGACCGAGCATTACACGATCGACCTGAATTCGAGCGACTCGGTTCAAGTGAAGGTCGACGGCGGAACGCGAACCGAACTGGCCGTGCTGCCGTTCGAGGAGCCGACCGGAACGCGACTGGAAACCACGGCGGCCCCCGCACCGATGAAGACCGGGTTCGGCGGTGGCGTCAGCAGCAACGAAGCCGGACCGCGAGTGGCGACCGGCAAGACGAACCTGCCCGTCGTGATTCAACCGCACGAAAGTCGGCTGGCCGGTGTCACGCCGAACGCACCCGGTATGCGTGCGACGATGGAAGTCACGCCCGACCGCAAGAGCATCAAAGTCACCGCGACATCGGTATTCACCGGTACCGCGACCGACCTGCCGCTCCCGAAGGTCAGCTTGCTTCCCGGCTCCGAGTGACCTGAGTCAACGATCGAACCTTTCGCCCGCACCCGGCCTCCCTGGTGCGGGTTTTTGTTTGATGCGATCGTCCCGTAAAATCGCTCTTCCCCACGCCCGAACCGTGGGCGTACAATGTTTCACACACTCACGAGGGAATGCACCATCAGTAAGGGATTTGAATCGCAACGAGACGAGTTCTCGGTTGCCAAGGAAAAAGCCGTTCTCGTTTCGGTCGGGTTGCCGAACAAGCCGTGGATTTCGTCCGACCCCTGCGACGAGATTCGCGGCCTCGCCGAGTCCGCCGGCGCGGTCGTCGTGGCCGAACTCTTGCAGAAGCGGCACGACATTCACCTTGCGACGTACATCGGTTCCGGGAAGGTGCGCGAACTCCGCGAACTCGTCGAAACGAGCGAAGCCAACACGGTTATTTTCGATAACGACCTGAACGCGGCTCAAGCGCGAAACCTCGAACGCGCCCTGGATGTCAAGGTGCTCGACCGCAGCGAAGTGATTTTGGACATCTTCGCCAGCCGCGCACAGACGCTCGAATCGCGGCTGCAAGTCGAACTCGCGCAACTCGAATACTCCTTGCCGCGACTGAAGAACATGTGGACGCACTTGTCGCGCCAAAAGGGCGGCGGCATCGGCCTGCGCGGACCGGGGGAAACGCAACTCGAATCCGACCGCCGGCTCGTCGGCACGCGGATTCGCGATTTGAAGTTGAAGCTCGCCGAGGTCCACGCGCGCAAACAACGCGAGGTCCGCAGCCGGGGCGAGTCGTACACCGTCTCGCTCGTCGGCTACACCAACGCCGGCAAGTCGCGGCTGATGAACGCCCTGACCAAGGCCGACGTCTATGTGGAGAACAAGCTGTTTTCCACGTTGGATACCCGCACCCGCCAGTGGGCCATCAAAGACTGGGGCAAGGTGCTGCTTTCCGATACCGTCGGCTTCATCCGCGACTTGCCGCACGAACTCGTCGCGTCCTTCAAGGCGACGCTCGAAGAGGCGCACCACGCCAAGCTGTTGTTGCACGTCGTGGACGCCAGCAACCCACTGGCGGAAGAGCAGATCAAAGCGGTGAACGCGGTGTTGAAGGATCTCAAAGTTGCGAGCAAACCGACGATCGTGGTCCTGAAC
>JAYVXI010000114.1:0-6150 GCA_043785305.1 Limnoglobus sp.
GCGAGAAGGCACGACATCGCAGAAACGACAGTAATCCCTCGCTAGCGCGTCGGACTAACAAGAATGGATTGTTAGACTGGTAACGTGTCATTTCCGACCGCGTGAAGTATAACTCTTTACACAAGGTGCAACTATGGGCGAGCGCGAACAGCGGTTGGTGGCGGCAGGGTATCCACTCGAACGCGGGCCGAAGGAAGGGCCGGTCATCGACCTGCTCGCGGTGCTCGGCACCACGGTCTACGCTTCGGGGCAAGTCCCGTACGACAACGGCGTGCTGACGAGCAAAGGCAAAGTCCCGTCGCAAGTATCGGTTGCGGACGCAACGACGGCCGCCGCGCTGTGTGCGGCAAACATCCTGCGTGCCATCGTCGTGAAGCTCGGCTCGCTGGATAAGATCGCACGGATCGTCCGCGTGACGGGCTACGTGAACACCGACCCCGATTTCGAGGATTGCCACTTGGTGATCAACGGCGCGACGAATCTGTTCAAGGAAGTCTTCGGCCCCGAAGCCGGCCGACACGCCCGCACCGCACTCGGCATGGGCCAACTCCCGCTCGGCACCAGCGTCGAAGTCGAAGCGATCTTCGAGCTACGAGCGGCGTGACCGACGACGCGGTCCATCGAGAGACGCTCAAGCGAAGCCGACGCTTTGCAAATAATCGCGCGCCATCGCGGAGTATTCGGCATTGGGATTGATCGCAGATCGAAGTGTGATTTCAGCTTGTTTCAATCTGCGCATCGCCTCCGCGGAATCTGATTTACGAAGTAAGGATATTGTCTGCCACATTGTTACGATCCACAAAAGAAGCGCACTTCGATGTTCGTTCAAGGCCTCGCGTTTCAAGCCGAGCGACTGAATCGTCTGTTTGCCGGCGGTATTACTCTTTACCGCGAATGGCACATGCTTCCGAAACCGAATGACGTCCGATGGATTTTGCGACGCGGGATCGACGAAGAGAGGCTGTTCGTCGGCCAAATTGTCCGTTGCAGACTTTGCCCGACTTTTCGGGTTCGCCAACGGGAACAGGTTACCCTTGTGACGACTATTGCAAAGTTCGCAACTGAACAGCAAGTTTTCCCACGTGTAGGCGAGCCAGAAATAGCCTGGCTTGTGTAACTCGTCATTCTTCGATTGTTTGTAGCCAGCCTTCGGTCGATAATGCTCGATGTGACCATAACTGACGTGGGTGATTTTGGCTTCGCAAAACGCACACTTCCCATGTTGTGCAGCAGACAGTTCTGTCTTCACATCGTGATGGGCATAGATTTTCGCTGAGAAATCTTTGCGAGTGAGAGGAATATTTGGCGATGTGTGAACGCGAGCGATTAATTTCGCAGTCGCGAGGGTTCCCTTCGTTGTCAGTATCAGTGGTATTGTTGGGCGTTGAATCGATATCATTTGTTCAACGCTGCTTCCTTCTTCAACAATTCGAGTGATTCCTGAATATCTTTCATCATTTGATTTTGCTGTTTCGACTCGCCGAATGGGAGTTCGCCGATCTCAGCTTCGAGTTCTTCCAGCTTCTTTTCGTCCGCTTTTGTTAGTTTCGCTTTACCGAGAATCTTGTCTCGCTCGGCAATCCGCTTTGCGATGTGAGGTGGTCGTGCGGAGTCTAACCCGAACAAGTCGCTGGTTAAAATCTGATCGACGCGCCAGTTGCGGATGTAGTCGACGTCGTTGTCGATGATGACCTGGTCGCCGTCGCGGCGGAGGACGGCGAGGTTTGCATCGGCGGCGGCCTGCGCGATGAGCGGGCTGTGCGCCGTGGCGATGAACTGCGTGTTCGGAAATAGCTTCGTCAGGCGGCCCATTAACTCGCGTTGCCACTTCGGGTGAAGGTGCAAATCGATTTCATCGACGAGCACGACCGCCGGTTCGGCGAGCGGGTTCTCGCTGTACGGATAGCGTTCGACCATGCGGCTCGCGAAGTCCGCCACCCACGTGGCCAGCGACTGATAGCCGTAGCCGAGTTGCCGAAATGGCACCCAGCCAAACTTCGTTAGGAACTCGACGCGCGGCTTCGGCCGCATCCCTTCACCGGGAACAAAGCGTATGCCGTCGATCTCCCATAACACCTCTTTCAACAAATGAACTGCAATATCGCGACGCTTCCGTTGCAACTTGCGATCCCGATCCACCATATGCACTGTGGATGATGTGTAATCGAGATAGATCAACCATTCTTCGGGGCTGCGCAACTTCGCTTTATCGGAGAACAACGTACCCGTCGGGTCGTCGTCAACGGATTCTTCGAGGAACGCAATTTCGCCAATTCGGCGACCTGCACCATAGGCGAAAACAGTAGACGTGTGTTTGTCAGGCGAGAATAGTTCTGTGTCAAAAGTGTCGACAATGTTTCTTGTTCTCTCTTCTTCTGTGTACTTGATGTAACCACACAAACTATGCTCGGTCTTTAATGAGTCAGACTCGACAATCTCAATCTTCATGCGTGCAGGATTCGCAGTTGGATCTCTCGCGAACGAAGGAAATAAAGGATCCAAAAACCGACGCAATCGTATGCTGTCGCGAACGACACCCACCAAGCACTGCAACAGCGTCGTTTTGCCGGTGCCGTTGACGCCGAGGATGATCGTCCACGGCGCGGGTTTGCCGTTGCCGTCGGAGAGGTCGAGTTTCTGCTTTTCGCCGAAGCAACGGACGTTTTCGACTTCCAGCGACAGGAAATACGCGGTCAGTGGCTCCTCGGCCTTCGGTTTGGCGTGACCGTTTTTGCTCGTTGCCTTGGCCATGATCGTTGCCCTTTTATTCGTCTTCGCCCCAGATGCAGACGCCGAAGCCGTTGAGGTCGAATTCTTCGGCTTTTTCGCCGTCGACGGGGCCGCCGCGATCCATCGAGAGACGCAGGAACAGCCAGAATGCGGACTTTTCGCCTTTGTGGTCGTAGCCGTTGGTGTCGATGTCGCCTTCCATCAGGAAGCGCCAGGCGCGTTTCTCGTTCCCGGCATCGACGCCTTCTTCTTGCCAGCCTTTCATGACTCGCGAGATGTTCTGCAGCGCGAGCTTCCAACCCTTTTCGTCCTCGATGTGAAGCCGCAACTCGTCGGGTTCCTTCTCGATTTCGGCACCGGGAATCGACACCATGGCCTCGAACAGCTTGTGTTCGATGGCGGCGGCGCGCCACGGCGACCAGAGGTAAAACGTGACGCAGGGGGAATCCATCACTAGCCCGTACAATTCGACCCGCATGATCCGCGCTCGCTTTCCTGCCGTTCGGTGTCCGAGACTACTAAGTTAGTACCTTGCAATCTAACCCACGGACCGGGAACCGTACAGTCTGGCCGCCGTTCTTCGTAGCGGAAGTCGTAAGACTTCTGACCGTGGGGCATCGTCCACCGAAGTCTCACGACTTCGACTACAAGGAATATCGTGAACGCGATTCGCTTTCGGACGGTCGGTCCGCACTTGGCCGGGATGATGTTCCTGCAATACTTCGGCCTCGGCGCGTGGGTCGTTTCGCTGTCGCGCTACCTCGGTACGTCACTGGAGATGGGCGGCCTCGGCTTCGGCCCCTCGGATGTCGGCTGGGTGTACATGGCGCTGCCGATCGGGGCGATCCTCGCGCCGTTGCTCGTGGGGCCACTGGCGGATCGGTACTTCGCGGCGGAAAAACTCCTCGGCGTTATGCAGTTCATCATGGCGGCACTGTTAGCCGGTGCAGGATTGTGGTGCGAACGGGCGGCGGCGCAGGTTCCCGGCACGTCGCAAACCACGTTCTTCGTGCTGATGGTCGCATATGGCATCGTCTGCCATCCGACGCTGACGCTCACGAACGTGATCGCGTTACGCAAATTGCCGAAGCCGACGACGCAGTTTAGCAAAGTGCGTTTAATTGGCACATTTGGCTGGATTGTCGCCGGTTACGCGGTGGCGTGGGGCATGAATCCGATGTCGCCGATGCCGTTGTATCTGGCGGCAGCGACGGCACTGGTGCAGGGGTTCGCATCGTTCACGTTGCCGCATACGCCGCCGCGCGGGAAGGGGCGTTCGACGGCCGAGATCATCGGCTTGCCGTCGATCCGCATGTTCCGCGACCGCTCGTTCGTCGGCTTCGCGATCGCTGCGGTCATCGGCAACATGATGAACCAATTCTACGTGCTGTACGCCACGCGCTACCTCGCCGAACACGGCACGATCGCACCCGAAGCGGTGCTGACACTGGGCCAATGGTGCGAGATCGCGTGTATGGCGATCTCGCCGTGGCTGGTGGTGCGTTACGGCCTAAAACCGGTGATGCTCGCAGGGCTGCTCGGCTGGGTGTTGCGAATGGCGGTGCTGACGTGGGGTTCGCCGACGTGGGCGGTGGCCATCGCGTTGCCGATGCACGGCTTCAGCTATGCGTTTTTCGGAATGCTCGCCGCATTGTTCGTCGATCGCGAAGCCCCGGCAGAACTGCGAGCGGGGGCACAATCGCTAGTCGGCTTCCTCAGTTCGGGGCCATCCGTGCTCATCGGCAACTGGCTCGCGGGCCGCGTCGGCCAAGCCGCCACGACCGCCAACGGCACCGATTGGTCGACGATCTGGCTCGTCCCCTGCGTCGGCTGCGCGATCGGTGCGCTAGTGTTTTTGTTGATGTTCCACGAGCCACCGGAATCGCGTCGCTCATAATTATCGATCTTTGGGAGACGTTCGTGGCGCGGTTTTTCAAATATAAATCGGTTGCGGATCTGGTGGCCGAGAACGAACGGCTCGGGGTCGACTTGCGCTTCGAGGACGATTACTCGAAGCTGTTTCAGCCACTGACAATCGGCTGTCGCACGGTGGGGAACCGCTGGTGCATTCACCCGATGGAAGGCTGCGATGGCAATGCCGATGGCACGCCGGGCGAACTGACGTTTCGGCGGTACGGTCGCTTCGGTGGCGGTGGCGCGAAGATGATTTGGGGCGAAGCGTGTGCCGTGAACGATCGGTGCCGCGCGAACCCGCGGCAGATCGTTCTGAACGAACGCACGAAGCCTGAGTTCGCGAAGCTGGTGGCCGACTGTCGGCGTGCGCATCGCGAATCGGTCGGCGACGATACCGACTTGCTGTTCGGCCTTCAACTGACGCATTCCGGGCGCTACAGCTACCCGCACGCGATCATCGCCACGCACGATCCGCTACTCGTCGGGCGGTACGGCGTCGCGGCCGACACGCCGTTAATTTCCGATGACGAACTGCGACGGCTGGCCGACGATTACGTCGCCGCCGCGAAACTGGCGGTGGAAGTCGGCTTCGATTTTATCGACGTGAAACAGTGCCATCGCTATTTGCTCAACGAGCTACTCGGTGCCCGCAATCGACCGGGACTGTACGGCGGCACGTTCGAGAACCGGACCCGGGCGGCACGCGATATTTTCCTTGCGGTGAAGGCGATTCTGCCGAAGCATGTGCTACTTGCCACGCGGATGAACGGCTTCGATTCGATCCCGTTCGCGAAAGGCGCGAACGACGACGGCGTGCCCGTTGCGTGGGACGGCCCGCTCGTCAACGGCTGGGGTATGAGCGACAGCGACCCGTTCACGCCGGACATGACCGAGCCGATTCGCTGGGTGCAAGAGATGCGCACGCTCGGCGTCGAGTTGGTGAATGTGGCACTCGGCAACCCGTACGCGCAACCGCATTTTGGTCGACCGTTCGAGTATCCGCCGCCGGATGGTTACGAGTCGCCGGAGCATCCGCTGATCGGCGTGAATCGGCACTTTGAATGTGCGGCGGCGATCCAGCGCGCGAACCCCGGCCTCGCCGTCGTCGGCACCGGTTACAGTTACTTGCAAGAGTTCCTGCCGCAAGCCGGTGCGGCCAACGTCCGCGATGGTCGCATCACGATGGTCGGCGTCGGGCGAGCATCGCTCTCGCAACCCGATTGGGTGAAGCAACTGCAAACCCACGGCCAGCTCGACCGCAAACGCATCTGCCGCACCTTCAGCTACTGCACCGCAATCATGCGCGCCAAAGACCACCCACTGGGGCAGTTCCCAACCGGATGCCCGCCATTCGACAAAGACGTTTACGGGGAGATTTGGAAGGACGTGCAACAACTCCAACGCGCCACCGGGTTCATCCCTATCGCGTTCGGCACGGCGTTTGCCGTGCTTGGTCCGAGCCCAAAATGAGATTGGAGCTACGTGCCGATCGACCTCGCGGGAGAT
>JAYVXI010000115.1:0-6134 GCA_043785305.1 Limnoglobus sp.
CACTCGTCGTCGGTAATATCACTGGGATACGGTTGGCGTTCAGTGTTCATAGCCTATTCTACCGCCACCACTCGCGTTAAGTGCATAACAGGCTCTAGACTCGGCAGGCCACCAAAAGGTTCGGGCCTCACCAAAAGCGAAAGCATTCTTCTTCGGCTCGATCCCGGTGAGAAGAAGGGGTTCGGCGACGCCGCATTGATTGCTGGCGTCCCGCTAACCGTTTGGATTCGAGAGCGACTGCGGACGGTAGCGAAGAACGAACTTGAGTCGGTCGGAAGACCAGTTCCCTTCCTCCATGAAGGATGACAATCGTGGTAAGGCATCCTTTAGATGGAGCGAAGCTCAAAGTCGTCCGGGCTCAAAAACACTTGCAATCGCTCAAAAACGAAATCGCCACCTACTTGAACACGAACCCTTACGAAATCCCCATCGAAAACGATGGCGATGAGATGATCATCCGAGCTGCTGTTATCAGGCCCGGTTGCGATCCCCCTGAGGAATTGAGTTGTATCGTCAGTGAGTGCATCGGCTCTTTGCGATCCGCCTTGGACTACATCGCGTGGGAACTCGCAATGCGACACGCGGTTGTCCCCCCCGTCGTCGGAAAAAACAAGGGCATCTATTTCCCTATGTTGGATGCTCCGGTCGGAGAAGGCATGGATCGTTTTGCGAAGATGGCAAGCTATTACTCCTTCCCCGCATCGGCCATTAGTCTGATCAAGAGCATTCAGCCGTACTGTGCTGGGTATGAGTCGCTGGGTTTGGTCAACAGCCTTGCCAACAGAGACAAGCACTGTCTGCCGCTGCTTACCATCGCCTATGCTAAGACGGTTGCAGTTGAGGTGGTCGTGCGAGGGGGTCGATTGGATAAGTGTGTTATCCAATCTGCCACCGGTTCCCAATTGGTTGGGTACAACGTCAATCTTATGTGTGTCGGTTTTGAACTGGGACCACAAGATATCACGCGAGTTCTCAATGCGACTGATGCACTCAATGCACCCGGACCAGAACTTACCGAAAAGTCAGCCAGAGATGTGAAGGTGTACTCGCAGGCTTCCGTCTTCGTATCGCTTCACGATGTTTCTATGCCACGCGCAACTGTCGACAGTACGCTTGACAAGCTTGTCGAATGCGTCGCGAACATTGTCCCGCGTTTTGAGCAATTCTTTTGACTCGTCCACGGTAGCCTCAGAGTGAGGCCACCCCAACCGGGCCACCCCGGTTTAGGGGCGGCTAGTTAGGTGAAACACGATTCGTTGTGCAGACGCGGGAACCGTTGTGCAACCGATGATTCGGTGTGCAAAGCCCGTCGAAACGACTAACCGATGAACTTCCGCAGGTCTTTCAGGTACTTCGGCACCGCGACTTTTGCATCGGCGGCGGCTTCGTATTCGAGTACCACGTAGCCGTGGAAGTTGGCCGTCTTCAAAATGCCGATCATGCGTTCGAGGTCGGCTTCTTGCTTCTGGCCCGATGGCGGCGCGATCTCGGTCTTCACTTGGCAAACCACGCCGTACGGGGCAATTTTCGCCACGTCGGCATAGACGTCGGCGGTGTGAAAGTTACCCGTATCGATGTTCACGCCGAGGTGGTCGCTCTGAATCGGCTTCACGAGCGCGAGCAATTGTTCCGGCGTGGCGGTGATGCCGCCGTGGTTTTCGAGCGCGAGCAACACGCCTTCTTTCGCCGCCACTGGCAGGCATTCTTCGATCGCGGCGATCACGCGCGACTGCGCATTTTCCAACGTCTCGCCTTTTTCGAGGTTCCCCGCGAAGATGCGAACCGTCTTCGCCCCGAGCGCCGCCGCGTGCCGCGTCCAGGTTTGCACCTTCAGAATCTCGGCCTTTCGCTTCGCGTCGTCCTTCAGGCAGAAATTATTCCCAACGGGCACGCCGGTGATCGCGAGTTTGCGTTTTGCGGCGTGCGCCTTCAACTTGTTCAAATACGCATCGGTCGTTTCGGCGAAATAATACGACGTCAGTTCGACGCCATCGACCGGCCAATCGGCGGCCATGTCGATGAAGTCGAACAGCGTGATCGTCGGCTTCTTGAGGTCGAGCAGTTGCCGAAACCCGTAGGCCGCGACACCGAGTTTGATGTCCGCTTTCAACCCCGGACGTTTGACCGGATCGATGGCCGCGGCAAATGGCGAAGCGACGACGGCGGCACTCGTGGCAAGAAACGATCGGCGAGTGAACATGGCAAAACACCTTGCGGTTAGGAAGTGGGATTTAATAACTGTCCCATTTGACTGGAATGGCACATGGACTGCCTGATCCCTGATCTCACTCAGAATTTCTAACCGCAGAGTACGCGGAGAACGCGGAGTGAAAAATCATGTTTTCTGCACGATTCAAATCGCAGTCGAAACTGCGGCCCTGGTTGAACCATGCCATGATTTTTCTTCTTTGCGTTCTCAGCGCCCTCCGCGGTTAATGTTTTGTTTTTCGTTTTTGATCGCTGCCCAAATGGGACAGTTAATTAAATTTAGGTGCTTACGGCATGACATCGGGATTATTTCAGCGTCGTCAGATACTCCACGAGGTCGCGGACTTCGCGCGGGGTGAGCGTGTTTTCGACCGAGGGCATTGCCGAATTCGGGATCGTACGCGATTCGATATCCTCGGTGGGCACGGTGATGGTTTTGCCGTTGGGGTCTTTAATCGTCACGCTCTTCTTGTCGTCTTTGAGCACGGTCCCGGCGACGACGCGGCCATCGATGAGCGTGAGCGTGACCGTTGCGAAACCTTCGGCGATCTTCGCGCTCGGCAGAATCATCGACTCGAGGAAATGCTCGCGGTACTTCTCTTTGTACTTGTCCGCCACCTTGGTTAGCTCCGGGCCAGCCACGCCGCCACTGCCGCGAACGGTGTGGCAACGCACGCACTGTGCCGAGGCATGGTTGAAGAACACCTCGCGTCCCTGGTCGGCATTTCCGCCGCTCAAACTCACTTGCCATCGCCCGAGTGGGTCTTTCGGTTGGCTCGCCTCAAACTGCTTCCGGTGCTTGTCTCGTAACGGTGTGGCCGACACTTTCAGCGCCTCGATCAGATCGAGTTGAAGCTCCGGCGCGACGGTCCCCAATACGAGTTTCTCCGCCCAAGCATCTAACAACTTGCCCGCTTCCTCGCTCTTGATCTTCGGCAACAACGCGAACGCCCGCTGGCGTTCGGCGATCGTTGCGGTGCGGCTGGCCAGTGCCTCGGCGAACAACTTCGTGCCGCGTTTCGCATCGGTCAGCGCGATCCGTTCGCGGGCTTCGGCTCGCACGATTGCGGATGTGTCGGTCAAGCTCTTCGTGAGAATCGCATCGATCGACTTCGACTTCTGATTTACCAACAACCGCATTGCGGCCACGCGCAGGTTCGGTTCTTTCTTCGTGTCGTTCGCCCAGGTTACGAACTGCGATTCATCGGCTTTCACGCCGAGTTTCAGGATCGTGCCGATCACTGCCGTTTGCAATTCGCCGTCGGTCTTCGCCAGCAAATCGGTCAAGTTCGCTTCGACCACCGCACGCACGGCGGTGTCGTCGCGCTTCGGTATGACGCGCCAAAATCCGGTCACGCGGTCGCGGGGCGGGGGGTTACCCCAGTCGGCGATGGCAGCGAGTGCTTCGGCACGAACGACGTTCGAGAAGTGGATATTCGTGACGACGGCTAGTACCGTTTTGGCGTGGTCGGCGGTGCCGAGCGTGAACGCAGCGCTGATGCTTCGGCGGGCGATCGCGTCGCCATCGGAGATCGGCTTCTCGCCGAGCTTCGGCAGGATCGCCGCGAGTTGCGGGTAGAGTTCGAGCATCGGCAAATCGTGAATGGCGCGGGCCGCTTCCGAACGCACGAACGTGTCGGCATCGTCGAGCGCTGACGCGATTCGCTTGTCCTTGAACTGGCGTTGCACCAGCACTACCGCCAGCCGCACCGCTGCGCTGTCATCGCGCGCTTTCGTTGCCACCGCGTCGGCATCGCCGATGCGAACGAGTGCCGTCACACACGCATGACGCAGGTACGTATCCGCGTCGGCGTTCTTCTTCAGTAGCGCGAACAACGGCTCCTGTGCGGCCTTGGCCTTCAACTTGCCGAGCGATTGCGCGGCGAAGAACTGCACGCGAGGTTGTGAATCGGCGAGCAACTTCAGCACGCCCGCCGTGGCCTCAGTAACGCCGCCATCACCGAGCAATTTAGCAGCCTGCCCCCTTAATTCCGAGTCAGGATCGGACAACAGGTTCTGCACCGATCCACTCCAGTCAAGCTGCCCTCTCGCCCACTTCATGACCGGCCGATACGCCCAAAGTGCATGAAGGCGGGCCAACTGATTCTTGCTCTTGGACACTACGCTCTCGACCGATAGGAGGGTTGCCATGGCGTCCGGAGTCAAACCCGACCACTCCAATCGCTTCATCAACTCGAACTGCGCCCGCAGTCGCACCCGCTGATCCGCGTGTCCGAGAAGCTTGCCGAGTTCGTCAGCACTCCGTTTCTCGAAACCTTCCGCGAACAGCTTCTTCGTTTCCCGCACGACCGGCGATTCGATCTTCTTCGGATCGAACAGCGTGTAGATGCGGCCGCCGAGGCTTTTGCCGCTCCAATCGAGGTTCACGAAGTCCGAGATGTACAGTTTGCCGTCGTAGCCGAACTCGGCATCGGTCGCCATGATCGGTTTGAAGAAATCGTGGTAATCTTCGATCTCGAACCCGGCCCCCACGGGCTTGACGCGGAACGATTCGAGGCCGCCGTTACCGGTGAAGTTGCACATGAGGAACGAGTTTTTGTAACGGTCCGCGAGGCTCGTTCCGCTGGTGAACAGGAACCCGCTCGGCCCCGTGCCGATCTTGCCGACGGGTGGGACGATATACGCAGGCTGCCCGGCATGTTGGAGGTGCCAGAGGCGTTCGGAGAACCACGGCGCGGCGGTGTGCGGGGCGATCGATTGGTACGACATGTTCCAACCGCTCTCGCCGCCCTCGACGACGTAAACGAGCCGCGCGTAGTCGCCCTTATCGCAATTGTTATCGTCGGCGAACAGGTTGCCGTACTGGTCGAACGCGAGTTCTTGCGGGTTGCGCAGGCCGCGATGCACGACTTCAAACTCGGTGCCATCGGGGTTGCAACGGAAGACGGCCCCCGTTCGCGGGCCACTGTACGTCGGGCCTTCTTTCGACTTCACGTGGAAGCCGCGGTCGCCGACGCTGAAGTAGAGTTTGCCGTCCGGCCCCCAACAGAGGCCGTGCAGATCGTGCCCGAGGAATGCCGCATTCACGCCGAAACCGGTCAGCAACGACTCCGGTGTGTCCGTGCCTTTTTTCAGCACCCACAGGTTCGGAATACACGTGAAATAGACATCGCCATTCGTCGCCAGCACGCCCGCTGCGAGGCCATCGAGCGGACCGTTGAACTGCGCGAGGATCTTCGATTTGTCCGCCTTGCCGGTACCCGTCGTATCTTCGACGACGCGCAGTTGATCGGCATTTTTCGTGAAGAACGACATGCCCCCTTTGAACTGCTTCTCATGCTTCTGGAACATCTTGAGGCGATCTTCGACCGTGCGAATTTGCAGATCGTCTTCGAGCAGGAACGCACTCGAGCGGTTCTCCTGCGTGCCCGCATTGAAGCGATGCTCCTCGGCCACATAGACGCGGCCCTTCTCATCGAGGCTGATCGCCACGGGGCTAGCCAACAACGGCTCGGCGGCAAAGAGTTCGACCTTCATGCCAGTCGGAACGCGGAAACCCGCAATCTGCTTCTTCGCGGCATCGGTGCCATCGGCCATCTTCGGTGCCGCATCTTGCGGCGGCGTCACCGCAACGAGCGAAATCGGAACCAACAACAAAGCGACGAACAACAGCAAACGATAAGCCATGTCGATTCTCGGAGAGTGTCGTGCTTCGGCAGGGTGGTATTGTAGTGGATGTCAAAGCCGAAGTGCAGCCTCGTCGCGCAAGATCGCCAGCCGGGCTTCACGTTTCTGGCACGCCAAATTCGCAGGTATTTCACGCACAAACATGCGTGCCGCTCGCCAGATTTTCGAGAATCCACATTGTCGAAGTCCACCCAGGGGTACGACGAAACGTCTAACCCTGGTCTGTCAGATTTAACCCCGTTGGGGTAAGAATTGGCTATGCATTACCCCCAACGGGG
>JAYVXI010000116.1:0-18390 GCA_043785305.1 Limnoglobus sp.
GGCGGTTCGACGATCGGCACGCCGACGAACGTCAGCCAATCCGCCGCGTGATTGCGGATCAGGGTCTTCATCGTGGCATCGAATGTCTTGGGCATCGCCTGAGTCTACACTTTATCGAGGACCAAATCCACTACTTGTTATGGATTAAACCACGCCGCACATTCGCAGGATCACGGTGGCTGTCAGTCCGATCAAGAGTGGCCCGACGACGCGCTTGACGATGTCGAACGGCTTCACGCCGGTTAGCGTTCCACACATTAACACCACGGCGGCCACAGGCGACATCGTTCGACCGGCGGCGGATGCGATCGACACAATTCCGCCGACGCCGGGGGCGTCGTAACCGTGCGCGATTGCGGGGTCGTAGAAGAATTCGTACAGCCCCTTCGTGCTCGCCATCCCAGACCCGCTAATGAACGCGAATGCGCCGGGAACGATCGCCGCGAGTGGCGTCAGCATCTCCGGCGCGTGGCCGATGAGCGTGCCGAGCGACTTCGCCAAGCCACACGCTTTCATCGCATCGGCGAAGCAGGTCGCGGTCACAATCAGGCTGACAATCGTGGCGAAACCGTAGCCTGCGCCTTCAAAAAACTGCTTCGCGCAGTCCTTTGCTTTCCGTGGGGACACCGCCGCCGCAACGAACACGCCGAACAGCATCGCCGCACCGATGAGCCGACTGCCGAACGACTCGCGGTTGTCCGCCAGCCAGTGCATCGGCACGGGAAACAGGTTTAGCGGTGGCCCCGTCAGGAACAGCAACAGCAGCGGCACCATCGGCACCGCTGCCTTTACGAGCGAGATCGATGGCAACGCCGTTGCGGCTTCCACTTCAACGGGCACCACCGTCGGGTGGCGTCGTTCTTCCCAGATCGTTTGCAACCAAAATGCCAACAACGTGATGATCGCATACGGAAACAGCAACGGCGGCAGGTGCGTCATCGAGAGCGTTCGCGAATCGACGCCGGTCTTCGCCGACACGGTTAAAAGCTCCGGTGCGCCGGGGTTCAAGAGTTCGCCGCCGATCGACGCGCCGAGGCACAGGCACGCTGCAATCGTCATCGCGCGGAACCCCGCCGCCCGCATCAACGGCACCACCACCGGACCGATACACACCGCCACGCTCGTCTGGCTGATGACCGGCACGTTCACGATAAACCCGATGACAACAACGCCCGGAACGAGCAAATAGCGCACGTGTCGCAACGGTTTGACGAGTAACTGCACGAGGTGCCGATCGCACTCCGTGTGGCGAAGCACGTATGCGAACCCCATCGCCGAGCAGATCGGCACGACGAATTTTTCGTTGCTAAATGTCTCGAAGAACGACCGCAACACGAGCGGCAAATTGTTCGCAAGTGCCGCCAGAACGCACGCCGCCGCAAACAGCGCAATGCGAACATCGACGCCGCGAACGACCGCCACCACCGCCATCGCGATGACGACGGCGGCGAGCCACTGAACCGGTTCCATTTGCCATCCGTGTGAAGCTAGGAAAAGTAAGCCGGTTACACCGGGATCGCCGACCTTGCCAGCGATTCGCATTCTCACGTTCGTTCGGGTCGGCGTCTACGAGATAATTTGAAGAAAGGCTCAAGTCGGGGCGAAGGATCGACAATTCCGCGCGATGATGAGACTCTGCGTGAGGAGAACAAATTATGTCTGACGAAGCAAAATTGGGCCTGGTCGCCGGCGTTCTCGCCGTAATCGGCGTGGCGATGTTCGCCACACCGAAAGACGTGAAGCCCAACGAACCACCCGCAAGCGGAACCGTCGTCGCAAGCGGCGCACCGAGGTAATCGTATTGCATTGACCTGAACGGGCAGCAAACAAAAGCCCAGCGGAAATCCGCTGGGCTTTTCGTTGTGACACTCGTGTGTCAGCAGTATTAACCTGGGGGCAGAATTACCGAATCGAGGACGTGAATCACGCCATTCGTGCAGGCGATGTCGGTCTTGACGACGTTGGCGCTGCCGTTGAGCTTCACGCCGCCTTTGGTGCTGATCTTGACTTCGGCACCGTTGACGGTCTTGGCAGATTTGCCGTCCATCGTCACCACGTCGGCGGCCATCACCTTACCGGCAACAACGTGGTACGTGAGGATCGCGGTCAGCTTCGGGATGTCGTTGAGCAGGGCTTGAACGGTGCCCGCTGGAAGTTTGGCGAAGGCCTCGTCCGTCGGTGCGAACACGGTGAATGGGCCTGCACCCTTGAGCGTGGGGACCAGCCCGGCGGCGGTCACGGCGGCGGCCAGCGTCTTGAACGAGCCGGCGGCTACGGCAGTGTCTACGATGTCGTGCATTGTTAAAATATCCTGTGTAGAAAGTCCAAAACTCGAATT
Organism: Limnoglobus sp.; assembly: GCA_043785305.1. Taxonomy (GTDB): domain Bacteria; phylum Planctomycetota; class Planctomycetia; order Gemmatales; family Gemmataceae; genus Limnoglobus. The sequence goes on from JAYVXI010000116.1 coordinate 2,339, forward strand.
CGTCCTTCAGCCGGCCGGTCGAAGAACGGCGAACATCGCGATGACACAGAACAGTCATAGGCAAGCTGCGCGAACCGGAGTTTGAAATTTTGAAGAATCTGCCGAAGGGAAATTGCACGTGTGACGCCAATGAGCCGACTCAGTCGTTCGCCCGAATCGTGGCTCCCGCGATCGTGAATAAATAGTCTTCGGGGTCGGTGCGGTTGAGTTTCAAGGTGCCGACGATCTTGATCGAGGTCGTGCCAATTTGCGTCGATTTCCCGGCGGCGAGTTGCACGCGGACGATGCCCGCTGGCTCGGGGAGTTCGCAGAACCAACAGCCGACGGGGAACTCGGTAAATAAAAATTCGGTTACGTCGCCTTCACCGCTGCGGTTCCGAACGAAGCCGACGATGGAAACTCGCTTTCCGTCGAGTTCCTGCACGAATTTCAGGTATTTCGGCGGAAACTTCTTGCCGATCTGCGTTTCGGCGAGCGCCGGCCACGGCAGGTCCGTCGTGCCGTCGCGCTGGATCGTCGGCAGTTTCGTTTCGTCGAATTGCCGTACCAAAGCGCGCGGCGAGCGGAACGTCAACGTCCCTTCGTGCGTCTCGGCTTCGGATGCGGTTTTGTACGTCTGCCGGTTGCGGCGTAGCGCGTCGGACTTCATCGCGAACTCCGTCACGCAGCCATCGAGGATGTTCGCTGCCATACGGGTGTCACCGGTCGCGAATGCGGCTTCGCCCAACTGCCAAAGCAGTCGGCCATCGCCTGGTAACCAGAGCGCGAGTTGCTGCACTACTGACACCGTATCGTCAGTCGGTTTGCCGACGAAGAGCGCATCGAGTGCGGTCGAACCCTTCGGTTCATTTTGACGCAACTTCACGAGATTCCGGTGGGCTTGCTCGAACGGTTTCGCGCGCGAAGGTGCGAGGCGAACGGCATCGTCGAGCGCTGCCGCCGCCTGTTCCAGATCGCCCGCTAGTTGCCACGCCGTACCGAGGTTGGCCGCCAGGCGGAAGTGATCGGGGTTCGTACGCACGGCCGGTCGCAGAATCGCAATCGCCTTGTCCGCAAGTCCGAATCGCACGTAGAGTGCCCCGAGATCGGCAGTTTCGTCGGCAGTGAGTGCGCGAGTTCGGTTCGCGGATTCGAGCTTGAGTCGCGCTTCGGCATAGGCATCGTGGAGCGGGCTGGCCGGTTGCGGCGCGGCCAACAATCGCAGCGAACGATGGTCGAGCAAGAAGCCACGCCATTTCGCCGGTAGCGGGTTCTGCACTTCGCCCGAATAGTGCAACCCCGCCATCGCCGATGGGGCGAACGCGAGGAACGCAATTAGCAACGCGAAGCATCTCATTCGGTCACCCGTTCGAGAACGTAAAGCGTACCGGGGCTATCGAGCCACCACTCCATGACCGACGGTTCGCGAAGCCGAAGGTGCGTGGCCTCGTCGATGCGGATCGTCTCGTTGTTCTCGAATGACAGCCCCGTGTCGCGCAAGTAACCGAGTACCCCGGCGAATAGGTGGAACGTCGTCTGACCTTCCTCGTGACCCGCGGCGTGGTACGCGAGATTCGGCAATCCGTAACGATGGCTGGCGAACGTCCGCATCCACAAACCGGGGACATCGGTCAGTTCCATTTTCACGAAGCCGGCGTACAAGTACGGCAACGGCAACGCCCGCAACGTTTGCAGCATATCTTCGCCCGCTTCTTCCGGTTGCAGCGCGAAACTCGGCACGGCGGCTCGGGCGTCTTCGTTCAGCGTGACCATCGCACCGAAGTGAACGAGCGATCCGGCAACGGCCGCCACCGCAACGATCTGCTCCAACGGCGCATCGTGCGTACCCGCATAATAGAGCAACACATGTGCCTGATGGCGTCGCGCTGCTTCTTTCATTTCGGGGGGGATCAGCGCGTTCCGCAAGCAGCTTTCGACGAAACTTGCGGGCATCGGGCCGTCGAAGCCGAGGATTTTGACGACGTGCGTTCCCCACCGAGCCTCGCCGCGGATGGCGGGCGGTGGCCCGTCACCGGGCGCGGCATCCGGCGCAGCCGGGGCGAGTTCGACGATGGCCGTCGCAAGGTCCGGGTGATAATCGCGCAAGGCCGCCGTCAGCGAACCGGCCGATAAATCGACGAGGTCGGGGAACAACACCTGCAAACTGACGGGGTGGCTCATACCAGTAGTTTATGCACGAACGCGGTCTGGCGTCGCGTTTCTATAATCGGTAGAATCGGATCGTGCAGAAGATTTTACACGGCCAACGGGAGTATGCGTCATGAGGACGATGATCGGGTTATTGTGGGTTGCGGCTTTCGCCATTCATTTCACGGGCGTGGCGATGGCGGCACAGGTACCAGCGGAATTGACCGAAGAGCAGCTCAAGGAAAAAGCACTCAAAATCAACAAGGAAACGAAGACGGTCGAAGAAGCCGATGCCCGATTGAAGGAGTTAATCAAGGATAAAGCGGGCACGGCGAAACTCGTCAAAATGGCGATGAAGCTGCAAAAGGCGTCGAAGGAAAGCGAGAAGCCGTTTCGCTTCTATGCGAGTCTGGTGTTGGCGAAGGCGGCACAGAACGTCAAAGATTACGACGCGGCCGACCTCTTCTACAACTTTTGCACCGAAACCGCACTCGACGATTTGCAATCGAGCGAACTCATCATCCGTGCGGTCGAGAACCACGTCGAATACCTCACCGTGCGAAAAAAACACGAGGAAGTCATCGCGCTTTGCCAAAAGGTACTGAATTACAAGGGCGAAGACTCGCTCGAACAGTTCAAGTACGCCTACTTGTTCGAGCAATCGCTGATCGCAACCGCCCGGAAAGGCGATGTCAAAGAGGCACTCGAAAAAGCCGACGAACTCGTGAAAAAATTCAAGGACGAAGCGTACTTCATTCAGGTGAAAGCGAGATTGTTGCGCGAAGCCGAAAAGTACGACGAAGCGATCAAGACCTACGAAAAGAGCATCGAAGCGTACGAGAATAACGAGGACATCAAAAAAGAACGGAAGGCACTCGTCATCCGCAGCATCCGCTACATGATTAGCGGCATTCACATCGAAGCCAAACAGATCGATAAGGGCACGGACATTCTCCGAACGCTCGTCAAAGAGAACCCCGATGTCGCGACCTTTAAGAACGATCTCGGCTTCGTGATGGCGGACAACGATCAGAATCTCGACGAGTCCGAGAAGCTGATTCGCGCTGCGATTGCCCAAGACTTGAAGGACCGCGAAAAGCTCGCCGACGAGGGCAAGCTCGATAAGGAACTCGCGAAGAAATCGAACTCGGCGTACATCGACAGCCTCGGCTGGGTGCTTTACAAAAAGAAAGATTACGTCGAAGCGCTGAAACTGTTGAAAGAGTCGATCGGCACCGACGACGAGGAAAGCAACCACATCGAAATCTGGGACCACGTCGGCGATTGCCTACTCGCGATGGGCAAGAAGAAGGAAGCCCTCGAGACCTTCCAGAAGGCACTCAAAATGGAAGACGAAACCAAAAAGGACGGCGAACGCCGCAAGAAAGTGACCGAGAAGAGCAAGAAGCTCAAAGCCGAGACGAGCGAGAAGTAGTCACATCTCAAAGGGCGGCACCGCGAAAGCGTGCCGCTCGAATGTTGCAAGGCGAATATGACTCGAGATCAACAGTTCGCCTATCTGGATTTGGCGAGAAAACAACTTATTTCCTGGTCGTGCAAGCAAAACGTTCCACTTCATCGCATCGAATATGTTGTCGGTTTTGGAGACGATTTTAGTCTTGCGACATGGCTATTTTTTGAAACTGACAAGCAACGCGACATGGCCGATACCGCAAATTGGCCAACCGAGCTAGCGACGTTGTTTATCGAGACATTACGTTCTGCTGGCTATGCAGAAGAGTGGGTGTCGAAAATTCGATTCTTACATGATTCGCACGAAAATGTACTGCGAAACTATAAAGGCAGTTACTTCTACTTTCTTCGGTAAATCATTCTCACTCGTGGAGGTCACTTTGCCGAAGCATCATTTCGTGAACTACGAAACTCGCAAGCAGCCGCTATTAAGCCGGTTGGCGTTCGCACGTCGCATGGCAGGTTACTTCGGGGCGTCATTCCTGCTCGTCGGCGTATCGCTGCTCGGCGGTATGTTCGGCTACCATTACCTCGAAAGCATGGAGTGGATCGATGCCTTCGCGAATGCCGCGATGATCCTCTCGGGGATGGGGCCACTCGAGCCGGTCAAGACGTGGAACGGCAAGCTGTTCGCCGGACTTTACGCCCTCTACAGCGGCCTCATACTGATCCTCGTCGCGGGCCTGATCCTCGCCCCCGTCGTTCACCGCATCCTGCATCGCTTCCACCTGGAATAGAAGTGTAGGAGGCATTCCATGGCAAACAGTCCGTGGCCGGTACGACTTACGTCGATCGCAATCGTGCTGTTCGCGTTAGGGTTCGCAGGTCGGTTCGGGTTTGAATATCCGAGAACGATCGGAATTCAGTTCGTGTTCTACGGGGCCGGACTGTTCGTGTTGTTAGTCCTCTGGATGCGTGCGGCCGATATGGGGCCACGAGGTATACTGGCGTTCGTAGGATGGCTGATGATTGCTACTCTTTGCGGGTTTGCCATACTCACGTCGGCACCGAAGTGACCGCTTTCACTTCGTACGCTTGAGTTGGATGTCTTTCCCCGGTTGGCGGATGCGAACTTCGACGACGGCTCCGTCCTGATCGAGTGCGAATGGAAATAGTATTCGCGAATCGGCACGGTTGCGATCGGTGCCGATGAAGGTGTCGTGGTGCCAGTGTTCGAGCGAATATTCGGTGCCGAGATACTTCACCGAGAGTTTGTCGTCGGCGAACGTCACCTTCAGGGGCGGGTGAATCTCATCTTGAAACACCCCGGCATACTTCGACAGTGCCAGGCTCGGTTTCGTGTCTTTGATTCGCGTTTTTTCGTCGATGTTCACCGCCACCGTGATTGCGAACTGATTGACTTGCCCGAGGATGCCCGATTGGTTCGCACGGTCGGCGGTCGTGTCGCCAGTGTAGCGGTCGAAGAGATCGTACATCAACGCCATCGGCAACAGGCTTCCACCGCGATTCGCCAGCAGCACCACTCCAAACTTTTCGTCGGGTAACATACCGACCTGTGCGGACATGCCGTCGATGTTCCCGCCGTGTTCGACGATCGACTTCCCTTTGAAGTCGTAGAGCATCCAGCCGAAGCCATAGGCGTGCGTGAGCGAATCGGGGTTGAACGAGAAACCGCCCTTCGGCAACAACATTTGTGCGGCGTGCATTTCCTCGAAGACCGCTTTCTTCAGCAGTCGTTTGTCGCCCGCTTTGCCTTTGGTCAGTTGGAACCGAACGTACTCGGCCATGTCGGCGGCACTCGCGTTGATCGACCCGGCGGGGCCGATGTTGTCGATGTTTCGCCACGGCACCACGACCGGTTTGCCCTTCGCCATTTCGTGCGGGCTGGCAACGTCGGCATCTTTGACGAACTTCGCGACACTCGTATTCGCGGTGGTCATTTGCAGCGGTTGAAAGACGCGCTCGACTACGAAGTCGTCCCAACTCTTCTTCGCCACTTCGGGCACGATCTGCCCGGCCGCCATGTAAAGGATGTTGTTGTAAGTGAACTTCGTGCGGAACGCGGCCTCGGGCTTGATGAGGTGCAGTTTGCCCAAGACTTCCTTGCGATCGAACGACGAACCGTACCAGACGAGTTCGTTGCGGCTGAGGCCGACGCGATGGCAAAGCAGATCGCGCACGGTCGTTTCTTGGGTCAGGTAAGCATCGTTCATGCGGAAGGCGGGCAGCTTCGAGATGACGGGGCTGTCCCACGTCAGTTTGCCTTCGTCGACGAGCATCGCCAGACAGAGTGCGGTGACCGACTTCGACACCGAGCCGATGGCAAACAAGCTCTTTTCCGTGACCGGTTCCGGCTTGCCGACACTGCGAACGCCGTAACCTTTTACCAACACGATCTTGCCATCTTTGACAATCGCGACGCCCAACCCCGGCACGCCGTGCGCCTTCATCGCCTTCGCAACCGCCGTATCGAACCCGACGAGCGGGTCCGCGTCGGCAGCCACGAGATTGGAGGCCGCGAGCGAGAGAGCCAGTGCGATTAACGAGCGAAGTCGCATAGGGTTCACCAGATTTTCAACCGCAGGGGCCTTCCAGGCGGAGCGTGACGAGTTTCTGTCGGTTTGAGGGGTTACTTCTCGAACGTAATAGCAAGTTGCTGAGTGGATTCAGAGGCTTTTAATGCACTGCTATTGTTGGCATAGGTCGGCCAGTCAGGCACATAGTCGTCGACTTGATTACCCCACTGAGACCAGTTTTCTCGTCGGCCCCGTGCGAATAACTCGAGATATGGTCCAGGGCTGCATTCTTCGATGATCGAAAACAAGTGAGCGGGTTTGCGCGAATGCTCTTGTTTGCGAGACGAAAGAAAATTCACTTGTCGACGACCCGGCGCGAGCGTGCGCATTCGCCCCTTCACACCGAATAATACGATCTCAGTTGTATTGCGAAAATAGAAGCCCACACCACGCCCATCGGGGCCACCGTCTTTGCGAATTTTATGCCAGACGATGTTCGTTTTGTACTCGAAGCCCCAAGCGGCCAGTACGCGCAATCCATCCGGCAGTAGTGCGTTTGGAACCCAAAGGTATAAGTGACTACAGGGCGCGGAAATGTCTCCCACTGGTAACGCGCAAATCTCATCGAGCGACATCGTCGAGTAGCGCTTGAGTCGTCGGTGTTCGGGTGCCATCTTGCCCGTCCGGTTGGCAAACTGCCATGGAGGATCGGCCAAAATTGTTGCGAACTGTCGATTCGGAAAAGTCGTTTTCAGATCGTCCACTGTTATCGCTTTCTCAGGCATTTTTACTAATTATCGGCGTCGTAGAGTTTTGCTGTGATCCCGAAGACCAACAACGGACAACCACCACCGCCGCCACCGAGTACTCGCGGCAACAGCCTCGACATGTGCGTAGTGGAAGCACCGAACGACGAACCACGGCCCAAGTCGTCGAATATCGTTTGCAATTCATCGCTTCTCGTGATGATGATTCCTACGCTGATCGCTCGGAGATCGAAGAGCAAACGAAAATTGTTCAAATCTCTGTCGTAAAATGGGTCTTTGTTGTTCCACTCGATTTCGAGTGCAACGCGATTGCGGAAACAGTCCACCGAATGAGTGGGAGACTCGGTCGTGAGATCGTCCACTCGGATCGCGGTTGTAAACTCTTTTTCTTCCCATCCACGGGCATACAAGAAGCTGTCGATGTGCGAGGCTATACGCGACTTCCTTCCACCGGGTGTCATGACCCACGAACGAGGCAAGCGAAACTGATGGAGCACGTCCATCACATCCGACCATTCTTTCGGAAAATCACTCTGTAAAATGGCACAGGAATGCTTCCACTCGTGAACTTCAAAGTTGTCGCGAATCGCAACCGGGATCAGTTCGATTCCCATCAAATGACTGCCCGTCAGAGTAATATTTCTGTTGATGTATTTTTATAGGTTACACAAACGAGGGTACATTGGGAATGTCAAACACGGTCGAAATCCAATTTCCTCTCTGCGTTCTCCGTCCCTCTGCGGTTCCGTTCCGCATTCTCAATACCCTGCGGCTTTGCCGTTCAATCGCGTGTCGGCGGCCCCTTGGTAGCGACCGGTTTTTGGATCGATGCGGATCGTGTGGGCGTCGCCTTGTTTGTGGCCGACGACATCGTGGCCCATTGCCTTCAGCCGCGACACCGCGGTGTCATTCGTCAGGAAATCTTCGATGGCGAGGCGGTCCGGGAACCACTGATGATGTTGCCGCGGGGCATCGACGGCGGCCTGCACGTCCATGTCGTAATCGAGCACGTTAATCATCACGCACAGTACCGTGTTAATGATCGTCCGCCCACCTGGGCTACCCGTGACGAGGAAAAGTTTGCCATCCTTTCGCACCATCATCGGTGCCATCGAGCTGAGCATTCGCTTGCCGGGCGCGACCGTATTCGGCTCGGTGCCGATCTTGCCGGAGCGGGTCGTGATGCCGGGGATGGGGTTGAAGTCGGTCATCTCGTTGTTCAAAATGTAACCCAAACCGGGCACGACGATGCGGCTGCCGAACGAGTTTTCGAGCGTGTACGTGTTCGACACCGCCATGCCGTTCTTGTCGACGATGGAAAAGTGCGTCGTGTCGGTGCCGCTATCGCGAATCGCAATCTCCGGCGTCAGCGTTTCGCTTTGAGTGGCCTTCGTTGCGTCGATACTTGCGGCGAGAGTTTTCGCGTGTTCCTTGCTGACGAGGTGCCCCGGGATCTCGGTGAAATCCGGGTCGCCGAGGTAACGGGCACGGTCGGCGAAGGCACGGCGTTGCGCCTCGGCGATGCGGTGGATCGTCCGTGCATCGGTGCGCGGCGTCTTCGCAATGTCGAACTGTTCGAGAATGTTCAAGGCTTCGATGATCGCGATGCCGCCCGAACTCGGCGGGGGCGGCGCGATCAGTTCGTAGCCGCGATAGGTGCCGCGAAGGGGCTTGCGTTCGATCGCTTTGTACGCGGCCAGATCGGCGCGTGTGATCAGCCCGCCGTGGGCCTGCATCTCGGCTTCGAGCTTGCCTGCAATGTCGCCGGTGTAGAACGCATCCGGCCCGTTCTCCGCGATCGCACGTAGTGTTTTCCCGAGATCGGGAAGCGTCATGCGGTCGCCATTTTTCCACTTCGGCTTGCTGTAAACGCGACGAAACTCGGCGTTGTTCGACTTGCCATCGGCGAAGATGCCGTTGAGCCGCCGTGCGAGCGGCGCATCGACGAGGAAGCCGTTCTCCGCAAGCAGAACGGCGGGCATGACGAGCTCTTTCCAGGGCTTCGTGCCGAACCGCTTGTGCGCGAGTTCCATGCCGCGAACGGTGCCGGGTACGCCGACCGCTTTGTGCGAAGTCCAATCGGTTTTGCCGTCGGCGAATAGAGTTTTCGTTGCCAGTGCCGGTGCGGTTTCGCGGTAGTCGAAGAACGTCGGTTCCTGGCCGTTACCGGGGTGGACGAGCATGAAGCCGCCGCCGCCGATGTTCCCCGCTTCTGGCCACGTGACCGCCTCCGCGAACGCCACCGCCACGGCCGCATCGACGGCGTTGCCGCCACCCTTCAACACGTTTACGCCGACATCGGCCGCAATCGGGCAGACGCAAACCACCATGCCATTCACGGCTTCGACCGCAGGACGAGGCGACTGTGCGGAGACAAATGTGCTGCAAAAAAGAAGTGCGAACAGCGTTCTCATAGTGGCGACAATCCTCGAGTGATTACCCACAACAGTAGCCGCAAGTTTTCGCTTGCGGCTACGAGTTCGTCCCGCGAATGGGCATGGTTCCAATCGCGGTGATGTTGGGTAGCAGAAAAGTGGGTCCGCCACTTCCCACCCCCCCCCATCCCCAAACTCACTCCCAAATTTCGGAATCAACCTAACACAGCAACGACTTACGTCCGATTTCGACCGATTCCAATCACGCAGGAACCACTATTTCAGTGGCCATTTTCGGCAAAACTGCGACCTCGCTTTTAACCATGCCCGCAAATGCGTTACTTCGCTGTAAGTTCGAGGTCTATCGGCTTCAGTTCCATCGTTGCACCCGCGAGGTTGTTCGGGAAGCCTTTCGCGCCGTCTTTACCCTTGTGGTAGCCACCCTCGTGGCGATAGAACACGCGAATCGCACCGGCGGGGGCGTCCTTGATTTCGTACCTGCCATCGGCATCGGTCACGGCGTAGTACGGGTGGTCGAAGATCATGACGTAGCCCTTCATCCACGGGTGGATATTGCAGGCGTAAGACGCTTGATTTTTCTGTGCTGTGAGTGCCTTTTCGGGCTTGTAATCGCCACCCGCTGCGATGGTCTGATTGAACGAGAGATCGTCCGAGTTGAAGTTCGTGTTGTGCGGGACCGGTGAGCTATTTTTGATGAGCAGCGTATCGCCAGTGCGGGCCGCGAACGCACGTGGAATGAACTGGCAGCACGGTTGATCGATCACGATCACTTTCGGCTTCGCTTTCAACAGATCTGGGTGGATATCATTCGGTGCGAAGGTTTCCCCAACGGCGGGCTTCAGGTACACCCAGACGTTCTTGACGCCGCCATTCTTCGGGTTCACGATCAGGTCTTCGGCAGTCAGTGGCCCCTTCGACTGGCAGTGCGCCACATCGGTGGTGACGTTCAAAAGTGCCGGTTTCGCAAGGGCTTTGAGCTTCAGATCGGACAGGTTGACTTTCCCTCGAATCGTCACCCATTGGGGTTGTGCCACGGCCTCACTGGAACTGAAGGCGACGAGCGACAGCGCGAGGCAGGCGATTAGCGTACGAATCCGCAATACGGTCATGGAAAGCTCCACAGTTGAGAGGATCGGAAGCGAGTCGGGGTGGGAACGGACAATAGCATTTTCCGCGACCACCACCGCGTTGGCAACAGTGTCCAGGTACATTTTGCGGAAACTAACCGACGCGGTTCAGGATTTGTAGTGTCTCGGCGTGCAATTTCCCATTACTCGCGATGACATCGGGCCGGTGAATGTTCGGCATGTCGTCCCAATCGGTGAATCGACCGCCCGCTTCTTCGACGATCACTTTCGTTGCGGCCACGTCCCAGGCATTGACGCCGTGCTCGACCATGATCTCGCACGAACCCTGCGCCACCAGCACGAAACCGTAGAAATCGCCGTAGCCACGTTGCCGTTGCGTCTTTGCTGCAAGTTCGAGGAACGTCTCTTCGCGGCCCGCTTTGCGGAACCAGCCGACGCTCGAATAGCAGAGCAATGCTTCATTTAATTTATCGACATTCGAGACGTGAATCGGCTTGTCGTTGCGGTACGCGCCGTCACCACGCAAGGCACGGTACATCAGCCCCATCGCCGGGACATACGCCACGCCGGCGATTTGTTCGTCCTTATATTCCAATCCTAATAGCGTCGCCCAGATGGGGATATGCCGCACGAACGAGCGCGTGCCGTCGATCGGGTCGATGATCCAGCGGAAGCCGGAGGTGCTGTCTTGGTCGCCGAATTCCTCGCCGAGGAAGCCATCGTTCGGGAAGTGTTTTTTCACTTCCGCGCGGATCAGTTCTTCGGCTCGTTTGTCGGCGATGGTAACGGGGCTGTTGTCCTTCTTCCATTCGACGGCAAAGTCGGTGTCGAAGTATTGCATCGCGAGGTCGCCCGCTTGCCGTGCCACGTCGATGGCGAGTTCGTACCGCGATTTCCATTCCGGATTCATGAGCGTCCTGTATCGGTAAGCAGTTATACATATCGCGGTGCCTACATCGCACCCGGCGAATTTCCGACGTGCCACTCACTTGATCAGCCACTCCAGCACCGCTTTTTGCGCGTGGAGGCGGTTCTCGGCTTGGTCGAAGACGACGCTTTGTGGGCCATCGACGACTACGTCGGTGATCTCTTCGCCGCGGTGTGCGGGCAGGCAGTGCAAGACTTTGCAGTGCGACGGGGCTTTCGCCAGAAGTGCCGCATTCACCTGAAATCCCGTAAAGCGGCGAAGGCGTTCATCGCGCTCGGCTTCCTGGCCCATGCTCGTCCAGACATCGGTGTAAATCACATCGGCTTTCGCGACCGCCTTCAACGGGTCGTGGTTTTCCACGAGGTGCGTCATCGGGACTTTGGCACGGAAACCTTCGAGGAACGGCGCATCGAAACCGTAGCCCTTGGGGCAGGCCAACACGAACTTCGCGCCCAACATACCGCAACCGACCGCGAGCGACCGCGCAACGTTGTTGCCATCGCCGACGAACACGACGGTCTTGCCTTCGAGGCCGCCGAGGTGTTCCTGCATCGTCATGAGGTCGGCGAGCGCCTGGCACGGGTGCGACCAATCGGACAGTCCGTTGATGACGGGTACCGTGGCGTAATCGGCGATGCCGTCGAGCGTCGAATGTTTGAAGACGCGGAAGACCATCGCATCGACGTAGCGCGACATCGTTCGGCTAAAGTCGGCGAGCGTTTCGCGGACGCCGAGGCCAATTTCCGCAGCGGGGAAGAACAGGCTCGTGCCGCCGAGTTGTGCCACGCCCGCCTCGAAACTCGCCCGCGTTCGCAGCGATGGCTTCTCGAAAACGAGCGCGACGACTTTGCCCATCAACGACGGCGTCGGCAACCCGCGCAGCCGCGCGGCCTTCAACCGCGCCGACTGCTGGAGGAGCAAGGTCAGCTCGTCTTTCGAGAGGTCGATCACATTCAGGAAATGGCGCATCGGGGTTACTCAGGAAGCCAGTTTGAACTATCCGGTCTCCCCCGGTTGCGGGGGATTAAGGGGGGTGGATTACCGCATTGACCCCACCCCTGCCTCCCCGCAACCGGGGAGGGAGCCGAGGTTACGCGGTGTGCGCGAGCAACACTTCGAGGAGGATTTCGCAACCGGAGTCGATTTGCTCGAACTCGATGTTCACCGCAGGCAGCAAGCGGATGACGGTCTGGTGCGTGCAATTGATCAGCAAGCCGCGCTTCAGGCAGTCCTGCACGATCGGCGCGCCGTCGATGCCGAGTTCGATGCCGATCATCGCGCCGCGAATCCGGATGTCGTGAATCAGCGGCGTGCGTTCGCGCATTGCGGTGAAGTGCTGGCGGAAGCGCTCGCCGACGTCCAAGGCGCGTTCGAGGAGGTTTTCTTCTTCAAAGGTTTCGATGGTTGCGAGTGCGGCGCGTGCGGAAATTGGGTTGCCGCCGAAGGTGGCCGCGTGCGTGCCGGGCTTGAGTTTCTCCGCGACTTCGGGCTTAGCAATCACGCCGCCGAGCGCGATGCCACCCGCGATCGCTTTGGCCAACGTCACGACGTCGGGCACCACGTCCCAGTGCTGGTGTGCGAACCATTTTCCGGTACGGCCCATGCCGGTTTGCACTTCATCGAGCATCAGCAACATGCCGTTGCGGTCGCACAGTTCGCGTAGCCCGCGAAGGTAGCCTTCGGGTGGCAGGTTCACGCCGCCTTCGCCTTGAATCGGTTCGAGCAGGATCGCACACGTTTCGGCATCGACGAGTTTCGTCACCGCTTCGAGGTCGCCGTACGGTGCGTAAATGAACCCCGGCAGCATCGGCTCGACGCCGGCGTGATACTTCGGTTGCGCGGTAGCACTCAACGAGCCGTAGGTTCGCCCGTGGAAGCTGTTCGTCATCGTGATGATCTTGTACTTGCCCTTCGGCTTGCCGTTGAGGCGTGCGAGCTTGATCGCCGCTTCGTTCGCTTCGGTGCCGCTATTGCAGAAGAAGCATTGGCCGCCCCAACCGGTCTTCTGGCTGAGCGCTTCCGCGAGCCGCGCCTGCGGTTCGGTGTACCAACTATTCGGCACGTGAATGAGCGTTGCGACTTGATCTTGCACGGCCGCAACCACGCGCGGCGGGCAGTGGCCGAGAATGCCGCAACCCCAGCCGGGGAAGAAGTCCAGGTAGCGGTTCCCCTCGGCATCCCATACCCACGAACCTTCGCCGCGGACGAGGCAAACCGGGTAACGGGTGTAGTTCCCGATCAGGTTCGCCTTGGCAATGCGGATGATTTCTTGCGTCGATACGGTGTCGGTTGCGGTCATGGGCGTCGGTTGCACTCGGGGTCAGAACTACGGGACAATTTCGGTGCCGCACGGGCGATCCGAAACGAAGTCATTCAACAGCGAATACGGGTTGCGGCCATCGAGTATGACGGCACGCCCCGCACCTTCGCGAAGGGCATCGAGGCACGCCTCGACCTTCGGGATCATCCCGCCCGCAATGATGCCACGACGTATGAGATCGCGACATTCCGCAGCGGAAAGGCAAGCCAACAGGCTATCAGGATCGTTGCGATCTTGCAACACGCCGGGGGTATCGGTGAGGAAGATCGCCGACGTGGTACGCAGTGCGCCCGCCACGGCCGAGGCGATCGTGTCGGCATTCACGTTCAACCATCTTCCATCATCGCGAACCGCCAGCGATGGCAACACCGGAATGTGGTCGTTCGCAATTGAGTCTTGCAAATCCGCCGTTTCGACGCGCGTCGGATGGCCGACGTGGCCGAGATCGACGCCATCGAGTGTCAGCGTTTCGCCGCGAATTGGGAACGTCAAGTTCGCGGTGATGCCATTGGCACGGCCACCGAGTTCGCGAATCGTCGCCACGATGGAAGGATTGATTTCTTCGCACAAGGTTCGCACGACAATCTCAAGCGTGGCATCGTCGGTGTAACGCCGACCTGCCACTTTCTTCGGGACCAACCCCGCCGTCGCCATCGCGCGATCGATCGGCTTGCCACCGCCATGAACGAGGATGAGTCGGATACCGAGAGTTTGTAACGCCACCACCGATTCGAGCGTGCCCCGCGTGGCGATGGGATCTTCCATCGCGCTGCCCCCGAGCTTGATCAGAATCGTGTGGCCGCGCAGCAATCGCGCACGAGCCATCGCTCGCAGTAAAACCTCGCACGCCGCTTTGGTGTCGTTCATTCCGGTAATCGCCGGGTGCCAGAATCGAAAGGGAGATGATACGGATTCGGTGAAGGTATTGTCCACGCGATAGAGTTTTTACGGCACGGATCAAAACCGGGCTTTGAACCGTGCCATTGCATCTCATTGCCCACCCCGAGCGACCTCGAAGTGAAGTACTTCGCGCACCAAATCTTCCGAGATGCCATCGACGAGTTCGACGTGGCCCATTCGCGTCGGCAACACGAACCGCAACTGCCCCGCAACGGCTTTCTTGTCGCGCCGCATCACGCCGATCATCGCGTCGATGTCCCACTCCGGTTTCGGCTGCGTCGGTAACTGAAAAGTCTGCAACAACCGCAACTGACGCGCCGACACCTCATCTTCCATTCCGAGTTCCGCATTCCGAATTCCGCATTTCAAATGAGCCGCGCAGACCATCCCGGCGCTGACGGCTTCGCCGTGCAACCAACTGCCGTACCCGGCAACGGTCTCGAAGGCGTGGGCGAAGGTGTGCCCGTAGTTCAACACGGCACGCAGGCCAGTTTCTTCGCGTTCGTCGTTCTCGACGACGTCGGCTTTCAGGCGGCACGACTTCGCCACCATATACGCCACGGCCGCAGCATCGCGTGAGAGAATGGCGTCGGCATTCGCTTCGATCCAAGCGAAAAACGCAGCATCGAGGATGACGCCATACTTCACGACCTCGGCGAGGCCGCTGCGATATTCGCGGTCGGGGAGCGTATCCAGAAACGCGGGTTCGATCCAAACGCCCGCCGGTTGGTGGAACGCGCCGATCAGGTTCTTCCCTTTCGCATGGTTGATGCCGGTCTTGCCGCCGACGGAAGAATCGACCATCGAAAGCAGCGTCGTCGGCACCATAATCAACGGCAAGCCGCGGTTGTAACTCGCCGCCGCGAAACCGGCCAAATCGCCGACGACGCCCCCGCCGACCGCCACCACGAGCGTATCGCGATCCGCAGGCAACTCCGCCAAATGATCGAGCAACCGCGAATATTCACCGAGCGATTTCGATGCTTCCCCAGCCGGTATCGCCACGGTGGCCGTGCGCACCCCGATGAGTTCCAGTTTGGCGCAAATTCCGTGGCCATGCGCGACGGTGTGCGTATCGGTGACCACCAGCGCGAGTTTCGCCTTCGGCACCGATAACCGCACGAACTCGCCAAACGCATCGGCATCCTCGCTGGCAAAGCGAA
This sequence comes from Limnoglobus sp., assembly GCA_043785305.1. Classification (GTDB taxonomy): domain Bacteria; phylum Planctomycetota; class Planctomycetia; order Gemmatales; family Gemmataceae; genus Limnoglobus. The sequence goes on from JAYVXI010000116.1 coordinate 17,978, forward strand.
TATCGTACGACCGGCTACCCAAATTCACGTGTACCGTTTCCATGTCGATATTGTCGCGAGAACCGCGATTTCGGCGAGGTGCAGAGATTCGCGTTCCCGTTTAGCCGCGCCGCGCAGTCTTCGGAGCGAAGCGCGGGCTGCGCGGCGCGGCGAAACGAATCCCGATTCGATTTAGGATTCACGTGCGAAGATAAGACATGGCCCAGTACCGGCTTTTCTGGGTGCTATCGTTACGATGCATGAGAAAGCAGCCGGCAGCCTCGACGAGTCGCGACGTTTGTATGTGGACCAGCCAATCGGCAAGCTGCGCCGTAGCCTAGAGCCTGTTATGTACTTTCGCTCGCCAAATTGGCGATGCGGCGGAGCAACAGCCCTGCGAACGCGACCCAGTGCCAGCCGGCCAGTGTCTCGGT
>JAYVXI010000117.1:0-18352 GCA_043785305.1 Limnoglobus sp.
GTCGAGTATTGACGGATTGTTGTAACTCCAATCAATACCACATCTTAGGCCGCCGCGCTACTCCACTTTCGCAAAAGCGATGAAATATCCGGGCTAGGAAGGTTCCACCCGACCCCTTGCGGGGAATCGGCTCGGAACGAACGCTCGCCTACCGATGCGATTTGAACGTACCGATTGCGACGGCTTGGTGCGAGACGGATGAATTGGGTACCACCCAATGAAATGGGTGGTGAATTAGGTGGTACGAGCGTTACTTGCCCGTCGGATAGCCGATGATTCGTGCCAATGGCAACGACGCAGCGGTTGCGATGGTTATTGGCAGATTGTTGTATTCCCAACGTTCGTAGCCGCATTCCGCCAAAATCTGAAGTGTCGCCAACGGATCTTGTCCGCGCGAGCGAATTTGGTCTCCGTGGAGTTCGAGGAATAGCAGCGGTTGCGCCGCGTGCAGCCATTCCCGATTGCCGGGCACGATCGCAACCTCGTGGCCTTCGACATCCATTTTCAAATGCGTCACAGGTCCAGGGCACATCGCGGCCAAGCTCGCAAGTGTTTGTTGTGGGATCGACACGGCATCGGCACGATGCACTTCGGACGCCACCATGAAGAAATCGCCGCCCGCTCCCGTCGTCAACATCTCGAGTTGGCCATCGCGATCCCCGACGGCCGCGCGAACGATTTGCGTTTGCGACCGTGCATTCGATAGCCGCAAATTCGTTTCAAAAATCGTCGCACATTCCGCAGAAGGATCGACGGCTAAAACGCGCGCATCGGGGCCACCGTAACGAATCGCCGCCAGCACGAATATGCCGAAGTGCGAACCGGCATCGAGCAAAATCATCCCCGGACGACACAGACGAATGAAGCCATCGAGTTCCGCACGGCAATCGGCATTCTCGTTCTGCGCGCGGAACGCCTGCGAACTCGACGGGTGGCAAGTGACCGTCCAACCGGGGCGAACCTCGTACTTGTCATATTGCTTCAGCCAAGCGCGGGATCGCTGAAGGAACGCTCGCACGGTCGCCTGCGGGTGCCGAATCGCATTACGAAGCCCGCGCGGCAAAACCGCACGCACGAGCCGTCGCGTCGTCTCGGATGGATTCATGATTCCCTTCACCGCGTTCGCAACAATACTCGCTCGCAATTGAAATTTATGGAACGACTACCAATTCGACCGTTGCGCCGTCGGGCAGATTTTGAATCTGTTCGTGGAACGTGCCAGTCGCACCGAGATAGTCCCAGACTGGTATCGGGGCACAGTTCTCGACTGTGAACTCGCCACCGAGAACGGGTGAGATTTTGAACTCGTAACATTGCCCCGATTGCAGTGCGAACCCGGTCGCGATCATACGATCGACCATCGGGATCATCAACCATTCGTTCGCGTTGTTGCCCTCGTCGATTTTCGTGCAAAAGTCTTCGCGATTCTCGGCCATTTTCGTCAATGTTCCTGCACCCACCTCCAGCATGTGAACCGAACCGTCGGGCATAACGAGAAACAGTTCACCGAAGCGGTTCGCTAGCCAAACCGTGAATTCCGCTGGCAACAACCAACGCCACGTGGCGAGGGAGCGAGTCCAGTCGATGCCCTCCGAATCGAGCAGGTAGTCGGTAATCACTGGGATGATCCCTCTCAGGCATTGCGACACCACACAGTCGCCGATACGATGCAACAAAGGAGATAGCTATGATCGAACTCACAAAACAACAACAGCAAGAATTGCTCGCCGAAGAGCCGATTGCCATCGACCCCCACACGCAAAAGACCTACGTTCTGGTTCTCCGTGAAGCCTACGAGCGAATCAAAGTTCGTCTGGCAGTGGAAGACTACGACCCCGATGAGGGGGCAGGGTTTATCAACGAAGTCATGGCCGATGACGATGCAAAAGACCCCTACTTGGAAAGCTATCAAGCGAGAAAAATCACTCAGCGATCATCGTCCTGAAAATCCAATCCGCATTACCCCGCCACGTGGAAATCGACGGTCTTTCGCACTTTGCGACCGTTCGCGGGGTCGCGCACTTCAAATGTCAACGTGTATTTGCCTGGCTTCTCGGGGAGCACGATTTCAAACTTCACGAAGAAATCGTGGACTTGGCTCAGCGTCATGATCGGCTTCGCGAAAGTCGTTTGCGGCGTGAGTCGGTTCTCGACTTTGTCGTATTGCTCGACGACTTTGCCATTTGAGTCGTGGATTTGTACCGTTCGGACGAGCTTCGTCGCGAAGCCATCATTGCCAGTCGGTAATGAGGGCACGTTCCCGATCTCGACGTAAAGCATTGCGATACCGCCGGGAAGGAAACGATACCCGGCGGGCAGTGGTTCGTACATGCCGTACTGCACCACACTGCCGACGAAACAGGTTTTCTTGACGATGAGTGGCGCGACTCGGGCGACCATGGCCGTGGCATCTTCGAGGTAGTTCAGCAGCATCGCCGGGTCTTTCGGCGTGCCCCCGCTCAGGTCCGCGTTCTGCGCCTCGGCCGTGAGTGGCAACAGTAATAGCAGCAGTTCCTGGTTCGGTTTGTCGAACCGCGAGAGGTGGTCGATTGCGGAATCCTGGCGATTATCCAAGTACGAACGCAGTGCGGTGATGAGTGGCACATCGGGCACGGGACCGCGCCGCGATTGTTGCCCCTGCAACACGTTCGATGCGAGTTCGAAGCGGTTCGGTTCTTCGACTTTCGGAGATACGGGCGGCGCGGTCGGTTGCGTCGCCACCGTCTGCGTGGGCGTCGGCGGTAAGACTAGCCCCGCATGGGTGCGCTCGACGACGATCGGCACGGTCGCGTTAGCGGTATCGTGGAGCGGAATCCTCTGGCCGGGCACGGCAACGAGTTCGGCGAAGCGAGGCTTGGTCTGCGCGATTTGCGGGTCGGGAAGTGACACAACAGCAGGTGCCGTGGGCGTCGGCTTGGGCGCAGCGACGAACTTCGGAGTTAGACACCCGGCTAGCGGGAGAAAACCCATCGCGATGACGATGGATTTCCAGTTCGACAGCGTGTGCAGAACGCCCATCCGGTACCTCGTCAGGCTCGCGCAGGTTTGCGCAGCCAGAGGGAAATACCCCGGTTGTTCGATAGCAGCAAGCCGAATCGAAAACCTCACGCCGCCTTCATACGGAACGGGCCGACGACGGTTCCGGTACTCGATTTCAAGCTCGAAAGCTCGCGCAGCGTTTGTTGCAGCACCGCCCCGACGACCGAACCTGGCTCGGATTGTCGGAGCAAGCTGGCGATCTCGGTGGCTGCCCACTGGAGTTCGGCACCATCGGTGGTCGGCGACGAGGGCACGTGAGACATACGCATGGTCGTGGTCATAGCAGAGAACCTCCTTGTTCGATGCGGGTGATTGCGGAGTATCGGGATAATTTTGCCGTGCGCCAAGTCCAGTTTCGCTGACAACGATCAACTGAAAACTGATAACTCTTCGTTATAGAAATGGGAATCGTTGTCAGTTACCAGTTGATCGTTGTTAGCTAGCAAACCGCTCCTGGGCGTATTGGCTGTACTCGAAGAGTAGCTCTTCGCCGGGCGCGATGTCGCGGAGTACTCGAAGCGATAACTCGTTGCCGTCGATCACTTTTTCGAGGTTCGGCGCGTCGGAACTGTGGTTGACCATGCCCGCAAAGCCGATGGGGATGAGTAGCTGGTCGCCGACGCGGAACTTGTAGGCGTCCGCGTATGCGGTGCATCGGTCGGCGAGCGAGTCGCGGTCGATAAGGATGCCGATCGCCATTAGCGTGTCACCCGCCACAAGCGACTGGGCGGCAAACAGACCGTAACCGGCTCCAGGAATGCGCGATCTCGCGATGAAGAAGCGGGCGTCGGTTTCGTTCATGTTTTGAGTACCAGTGGCTACTATCGTTTGCTCGTAGCCAAGAGTGAAAAATGAGCCTGTCGAACGATCACGTGAGTTCTCTAACAGCGAAATTGTTAGGCGTTCGTGCCAATACCCGATCGCCGTGGCGCGAGCGTTTTACGGCGGTTGCGGATCGATTGGTTGGGGAGTACGGCGTTCCATCGCTCGGCAACTTCCGCGATCCAGTGAAAGAAATCTTATATATTCTGCTTTCGGCGAAAACCACCGATGCGCAATATCGTCGCACGCATCGCCAGTTGATGTCTGCGTATCCGAAACTCGCCGATTTGGCCGTTGCACCGGTCGCAGACGTGCGAAAATGCATCGAATCGGGTGGCTTAGCGCGTAAGCGGTCCGCGCAGTTGATTGGCGTCGCGCGGGAACTGATCGCGGCGTGCGGTCGCTACCCGACGCGAACCCTACGCAAACTCGATGCAGATGGTGCGTACAATTTGATTTCGGGATTGCCGGGGATGGGCCCGAAGTCTGCGTTGTGCGTCATCATGTACAGTCTGGATTTCGACGCATTTCCCGTCGATGTCAACGTACAACGTATCGCCGAACGGATGGGTGCGATCCCAAAAGGGCTGAAGCACTATCAAGCGCAGCGAAGACTTGCAGCAATCGTACCGGACGGGCATAGCCGCGAGCTCCATATCGGGTTAGTGGTACACGGTAGGGCAGTCTGCTTACCTCGAAAACCGGACTGCGCAAACTGTTGTCTGAACGACGTGTGCAAAATGGGTCGTAAAAAACGGATCGCGAACGGCTGATAAAAATGAACCGACAGGATTAGCAAGATAATAAAAGTCATATTCAGTTGCGCGAGTACAAAAAATGCCCCAAGTAAAGATTCGCAAGCATCGTATACAGCGCAGCGAGAGCTGCTATGTTCTGTCCTTGCCAGATATGTCGTCCCACTACATCAAACGGCACAAACTGCGCGGTAAAAAAGCGTTGCTTGCGATGGTGCGGTGCAATCGCCTGATCGACATGTTCATGCAAGTCCTGGCATACTCGCGTCACAGCGATTTGCAGACACGCGACCCTGATATCAAGAAAATGGAAATCTACGTCGGCGTCAACAACACGGGGCAGCAGTTTGCCATTCCCGTTCAAGCGAAGGGCGGCAGCGATCAGATCGGTATCGTGCAGGTTGCACAGGATTTGGCGCTCTGTCGAAAAGCATTTCCCCTGCTAACGCCGCGTCCGGTTGCGGTCCAGTTCGTGCCGGACATTGTGGGCAATAAGATCGTGATGTTCGAGTTGGTACAAATCGACGACGAAGTGAAAGTCATCGACGAAAAACATTACCGCCTCGTACCCGCTGGCGACATCGCGCCCGCCGACCACAAGTTGGCCGCCGCGACGAAATGAAACGTTGCGTCGTATACGATACCCTTCGCGTCTGCGCTTTCGCCGTATCCGGCGAAAATTACTCAAGTTATGGCTGCCGAAACGCCTTGTAAACCGATGCTGTTTTCGCTAGAATTTCACAATGAAAACGGCGACCGGAACCCCTTTCACCGAATCGCGGTCGCAGCTCGACGAGAAGCGTTTGCCCGTCTCTATCGTTGGAACCGAAGTCGTTGTCCTGCCAGAGAATAAGTCTGCGATTCGCGCGCTCGAACGCATCGCCCGCACCCTCGCGAAACCGGGCCGCATTCGCACGCCGTTCGCCCCGCTGACGCTGCATGGCTCGCCGGGTACGGGGAAGTCGCACTTGGCGAACGCACTACTGCGGCTCGTGATCGACATGCCGACGGTTCGCACGGTGCAGGCGATCCCCGCAAACGACCTCGACCGCGATGCCGACGAGCCGATCCCGCTCATCGACGATTTCCTCGCCTGCGATCTGCTCATCATCGAAGATTTACAACACCTGCCGAAACCATCGGCACTGTTGCTTTGTCGCCTCCTCGACCATCGCGCCACCCGCTATTTACCCACGGTCCTCACGGCGAACGCGGGGCCTGCCGGGCTGACGTTCTTGCCGCGCCGACTGACGAACCGCCTCGCGGGTGGGTTGGTCGTGCAAGTCGAATCGCTGTCGCCGAAGTCGCGTCGCGAACTCGTTGCGTTCCTCGCGGAACGGCGCAAAGTGTATCTTTTGCCCGATGCAATCGACTGGATTGCAGATCGTTCGCCGGGTGGCGGAATTCGCCCCGCGATCGGGTTGCTCGAGTCGCTGAAAACGCAAGTGGGCAAGTCCCGGAAGCGGCTCGACCGCGATGCGGTTGCGGCGATCCTCGCACCCGATGAAGCCAACCGCATCCCCGCCACCGTCGCCCGCATCATCGGCAAAGTCGCCGCCGCGTTCGGCATCAAGCCCAAGGAACTCGTCGGCAAATCGCGGCTCCGCACGATCCTGTTACCACGACAAGCCGCGATGTACCTCGTGCGTACGATTGTGAAACTCCCGCTGACCGCGATCGGCAAACAGTTCGGCGGACGCGACCATACGACCGTGATGAACGCGATACAGAAGGTCGAAGCGTCGATGAAAGACGATGCGAAACTGAAGCGCACGATGAAGCATTTACGGGCGGAACTCGAATGACGCGCACCCTGTGGAAAACCCGTTGCGCGAGTGGCGCGCGATTGTCGTTCGCCGATGACAACGAGTGCGTTCGCGATGGCTTGGTAACAGCCGTCGGTTTCCATCGACACAGCGCGCCAAACGATCATCGTGTGCGCAACGGGTTATCCACAGCGAGCGACGCGATGCAACCCGATGATCAAACGTAGGTAACGTCGCCAACAGTCGTGTGCGCGCCAGAGAAGTGCGGCATATTACTACGGCTACGAGATTTAATTAACTAAGGAAATCAGAAAGAAGACAGACACCGAAGGAGTGGAGTTTACACCCCCTTGAACTCTGAGGACGCCGAATGAAGATCCAATGCCAGCGGGAAACGCTGCTTGCCGCCTGTCAGCTCGTAGGAGTGGCGGTCGCGGCCCGAACGACGAAACCGATCTTGTCGAACATCAAGGCCGTGGCCGATGCCGAATCGCTCACGCTGATGGCCACCGACCTCGAAGTCGGCGTGCGCTACGAACTGCGTGGCGTGCAGGTCAAGGAAGCCGGTGAGGCGATCCTCTCGCCGGTCAAACTCATTTCGATTCTTCGCGAATCGAACGACCCCGACATCACGATCAACAGCGACAGCGAAGGCACGCTGATCCGCACGTCGAGCGGTCGCTTCCAGATGCCGAGCGGCGAGCCGGACCAGTTCCCGGACATCCCCGCGTTCGCCGGCGTGACGAACTACCACGAGATCGCAGCGGGCGTTCTCCGCACGATGATCAAACGCACCGCATTCGCCGCCGACCGCAAAGAAGGCACCGCACGCTGGGCCGTTACGGGCATTCTGTGGGAAGCCGAGGAGAAGAAGGCGCGGCTGATTGCCACCGATACGAAACGTCTGGCGCTCATCGAAGGGCCAGCCACCAGCCACGGCGAAGTCAAAGACGCCAAGGGCCAATCGTACCTCGTGCCGCAGAAGGCGATCCAGTTGCTCGAACGCAGCCTGCACGACGATGGCGAGATCATTCGCATCGCGCTGAATGCCAACGAGGCGATGTTCCAAACCGAACGCGCACTCATCCACACCGTGCTGGTGCAAGGCAAGTTCCCGCCGTACCGCGACATCATCCCAAAGAAGCCGCCCGTCAGCGTGCAGTTGCCGACCGCCGAGTTCTTATCGCGCGTTCGCCAAGCCGCGATCATGATCGACGAGGAAACCAAGCGCGTCGATTTCAAGTTCGAGCCAGGTAAAGTCACGCTGAAAGCCCAAGGTGCGGAGACCGGTTCGAGCGAAGTAACGATGGAACTGCCGGACTTTAAGGGCGCGAATGTCGAGATCGCGTTCGACCCGCAATACCTGATCGAAATGCTCCGCGCCGTCGAAGGCGAGCCGTTTTTGAAACTCGAAATGACCGACGGCCAACGCCCCGCCGTCTTCCGCGTCGGCGATTACCTGTACCTCGTCATGCCACTGGCAAACTGACCATGGCCGACCCGAAGCGAGTCGAAACTGCGCCGGAGAGCCTCGCCGATATTCTCGGCCGGATGTTCACCGCGCGCGGTTGGGGCCGGAAGTCCGAACGCCAGCAACTCGAATTCGCATGGGCTGAGGTTGCGGGCGAAGACCTGATCAAAAACACGCGCGTGCTCGCCATGCGGCGGGGCGTCCTCGAAATCGACGTCCGCAACGGCGTACTGCTGCAAGAACTGACGCAGTTCCACAAGCGACGCCTCATGGACGCGATGCGCAAGAAGTTACCCGGCACCAAACTCACCGACATGAAGTTCCGCGCCGGAACGTGGTGATACGACATTTAGGAGATACTCTCGCATGAGCACGGAAACGAAAGTCGTCGTCGATACGAGCTACACCGACGCCAACGTGAAGACGTTGAAGGATGCGGCACACATTCGCCAAAATCCTGGCATGTACGTTGGCAACACGAGTAGTTCCGGTTTGCACCACATCGTGTATGAAGTCGTGTATAACTCGGTCGATGAGGCGCTCGTCGGATATTGCAAGCAGATTAAAATCGTCTTGCACGTCGATGGCTCGTGTACCGTCGCCGACGATGGTCGCGGTATTCCCGTTGGCATCAAGGCTGAAACGGGTCGCTCGACGCTCGAGGAAGTCCTGACGGTTGCGGGGTCGAGCGGCAAGTTCGACAATGCCGCGTACCGCGTCTCGGCGGGGTTGCACGGCATGGGTGCGAAGGCGATGAACGCGCTCTCAGAATGGTGCGAAGCCGAGGTGCGCCGCGATGGCCGCGTCTATCAGATGACCTTCGAGCGCGGTTACGCCAAGACGAAGATCAAGGACATCGGGCCATCCCCGGTCGGTGTGACGGGCACGACGATTCGCTTCATGCCGGACAAGGAAATCTTCGGCGACCTCACCTTCGTGTACGACATGCTCGCGGATCGCTTCCGCCAGATTGCCTACTTGAATCGCGGCTTGAACATCAGCATCCTCGACGAACGCGAAGGACGCTCGGATGTCTTCTACACCGAAGCAGGCATCGCCGATTATGTCGCCTATCTGAACCGCGATGAAAAGGTCGTTCACAATCCGCCGATCTACGCCCGCAAAGATGTCGACGGCGTATTGGTCGAAGTCTCGATCCAATACACGATCAGCGAAAGCCAGATCGAAGAGTGCTTCGCGAACAACGCCTACAACCGCGACGGCGGCACGCACTTGACCGGCTTCCGCAGCGGCCTGACGCGCGCCGTCACCAAGTACGGCAAAGACAACAACATCTTCAAGGAAGGCATCGAGCTACGCGGCGACGACTTCCGCGAAGGCCTCACTGCCGTCATCAGCATCGCGCACCCCGACCCGATCTTCGAATCGCAGATCAAAGTCCGCCTCAACAACCCCGAAGTCGATGGCATCGTTTCGAGCGTCGTGTACGAGTTCCTGACGGATTACCTCGAGAAGAACCCCAAGGAGGGCACGCTGATCTGCAAGCGCGTGATCCTCTCGGCGGAGGCGCGAATCGCCGCGAAGAAGGCCCGCGAAAACATCAAGATCCGCAGCGGGATCCTCAACGGTGGCGGCCTGCCCGGCAAGCTGATGGACTGCACGACCCGCGAACGCGACAAGAGCGAACTGTTCCTCGTCGAAGGCGATTCGGCAGGCGGTTCTGCCGAAAGCGGACGCGACCGCATGTACCAGGCCGTGCTGCCCCTTCGCGGAAAAGTGCTCAACGTCGAACGCGCCAAGCTCGAGAAACTGCTGAAAAACGAGGAAATTACCAACCTCATCTCCGCGATCGGCATCGACATCGGCAACGATACCGACATCGCGAAAGTGCGTTATGGCAAGATCGTCATCCTCACCGATGCCGACGTCGACGGCCAGCATATCCGCACGCTGCTGCTCACGTTCTTCTTCCGTCAGATGCGCAAACTCATCGAGAACGGCAACCTTTACGTCGCGCGGCCGCCACTTTTCAAAGTGACGCAGAAGCGCGAAGTCCGCTTCGTGCAAACTCGCGCGGAAATGGGCATCGAGCTGATGAGCCGCGGCCTCAAGGACACCACGCTCGTCGTCTCGAAAGACGCCACCGCACGAACGCTGGTTGCCGACGAATTGAAGAAGCTGTTCCCCGTGATCGAGGAGATCGACACCGCATCGCACACGCTCGAACGCCGCGGCCACACGCTCGAATCGTTCCTGAAACGCTACGACCGCGCCAAGGGCGGCTGCCCGATGTTCCACGTGCGTTTCGGCGTGAAGGATCACCTGTTCTATTCGCAAGACGAAGTCGAAGCGTTCCGCTCGAGCGAATCGACGCGCCTCGGCCGCGAGATCGCAATCAGCGATGCCGTCCTCGCTGTGGCCGCCCCCGCGACGTTGACCACCGATGCGAACGCGAAGCCCGTGACGCCTGCCGAGGAAGTCGATCGCTTCACCACCGACGAATGGCACGAAGTCCGCGGGTTAAACCGCGGTATGGCCAAACTCATCGACGCCGGCTTCCAGCCATCGGACCTAATTCCGCTCCCACGAATCGCTGGTCGCGAACCGCCGATCCGCTTCACGCTAAGGTCCGGCGAATCCGAACGCGACCTGCTTCACCTGCGAATGCTGGCGAGCGAAGTCCGTCGCAACGGCGAAAAGGGCATGACGATCACGCGGTTCAAAGGGCTAGGCGAAATGGACCCCGACGAACTCTGGAAGACGACGCTCGACCCCGAACACCGCACGCTCTTGCGCGTAACCATGACCGACGCGATCGCCGCCGAGAAGATGTTCCGCACATTGATGGGCGAGGAAGTCGAAGGCCGCCGCGAGTTCATCCTGAAGCACCGCGTCGAAGACCCCAACGAGATCGACTACGGCGCGTAATAATCACAAAACGAAGAAGGGGAGAGGGTACGACACGTCCGGGTTACCCCTAAGAGTGTGCTTTCCCCGGCTCCCCATTTGTACTCTTCGACAGTGAAAATGTAGCGTTCGATTTACAAGAAGTCAACAGTAGAACATAAGATTTGCATTATGCATATTCAATTTATGAGAGCTAAATATGAGTGTTCCTAATCCTCCACCTAAAGTATTTGTTTCGTATAGTTGGTCGTCAGGAGAGCATAAAAAATGGGTTTTGGACCTTGCAGAACGCTTGATGAGCGATGGTATCGCCGTCATTCTCGATGTATGGGAATTGAAGCCAGGACAAGACAAGTATGTTTTCATGGAGAAGGCTGTTACTGACAAATCGGTATGTAAGGTTTTGGTGGTTTGCGATCGTGCCTACGCAGAAAAAGCAGACGGACGGAAAGGCGGTGTCGGGACCGAAGCGCAGTTGATTTCTCATAAAGTGTACAATGAAGTGTCTCAGGAAAAATTCTTGACAGTTGTTCGAGAGCGTGATGATGAGGGAAATCCTTGGTTACCCGCATTCATGATCAGTAGGATCTATTTTGACTTTACGAATGATGAAGACTTTGAGGACGCTTATGAGAGCTTGATGCGAAATATTCACAGTGCCCCAGAATTAAAAAAGCCACCACTTGGAAAGGTACCTGCTCATATTTTCAACACGGATACAGCGGTTTTGATAACGGCTGGAAAGTTTCAGCGGTTGAGCAATGCTGTAGAGAAAAATAAGCCAAACATTGAAATTTATCTTCGTGATTATCTGGAGAATCTTTCGGAAGCACTTGAAACGTTCCGAATCACAACCGCTCCTTTAGTCAAAGTTGAACCCGATGAGATAACCATGGACCGCATCAATCAGATGCGACCATATCGCGATCAGTTCATAGACTTTTGCTACATGTATGCCACCAATATTGACACGGATTCGAGTTATTCCGAAGTACACGACTTTCTTGAACGCATTCTCGCATTCCATCACCGTACGGAGCCAATGCTGACATACTACGAGTGGTACTTCGAACATCACAAGTTTATGTCTTACGAGTGGATGCTTTATCTACTCGCCACGCTAATTCACGCGAAGAAACATAAAACTGCAGCTCGATTTATGGGGGACACCTACCAGTATCGATTGAACGGGGGGTCAAAGCTAACAAATTGTGGTATTCGTGAATTCAACAACCCATTGACAAACTTTGAAGATCGTCGAAAACAGCGATTAAACTTAAACCGATACAGTATCGTAGCTGATCTGATTAAGGAAGGCGCTACCAATAAGCGAATTACGTTCAACTGCCTATATGAAGTTGACATCTTGTTAGTGTTCCGCCCTTTAATCCTTGATCCCAAGGATCATTTTTCGTGGTTTCCTCGGCTTATCGCTTACTGTGACTTGCACTCAGACGCAGCACTTGACGTCTTTGCTCGAGCAAACACAGAAAAAGGATTGTCCGCAATTCGAGATTTGTTCTCTGTTCGCGATGCAAAAGAACTTGCACATAAGTTGCAGCTTGCGTTTAAGAACCAAGATCTCAATCGGTTCTTTAATGGTGAACGGCATTGGTATGGGCAAACAGCGGTTACGATGGTGAATTGGGAAGAATTAAAAAGGCTCATCGAGAAATAGTCAATCAGGATTTGATTAGGCGTGTAGTTGTCCCACCGGGACACGTGCAGTAGTTCGAATGGTAAAAGCTCAATAAGTTCATCGCTGAGTGCTTCAAACAATGAAAACCGCGAAATCCATTCACTGGCAAGACGGGGACGCATGGCTAGGCTATCTGGAAGAGTGCCCGACTACTGGACGCAGGGCGAAACGCTCGATGACCTGATCGAGCATCTGAAAGATTTGTACCTCGATCTTTCGAGTGGGCAAATTCCGGGCATTCGCAAGGTGGCCAGTGGCGCGTAATTAGCCGCGACGCGGAGTCCTCGTAGCGGAGCGTGTGCGCGTCACCCATATTCGTTGATTGTTTGGTTGTGGGTGAAGTCCACGCGCTCTGCTACGCAAAGCCTGCGCGACGCGGCTAATTCACGCGACGCGGCTAATTTGATCCTCAGTTTCGGGATGAACGATGCGCGTACCGACAATCTCTGCGTTTGCGAGCGGGCTGAATGCGGAGACGGCGTTCGATGTCCTCGCGGTGGCCAAGGCACTCAAGGCCACTGGCAAGGATGTTGTCGAATTGCAGATCGGCGACAGTCCGTTTCCCTCGACGGCAAGTGCGTTGTCGGCGGGGAAGGCGGCGATCGATGCGGGGGCGACGCACTATTGCCCGTCGATCGGGCTGCCGGAATTTCGCGAGACAATCGCCAAAACGGTGCGTGCGGAGTTCGGCATACCGGCCAACGTGGAGAACGTCGTCGTCGGCCCCGGCGCGAAGATCTTCGAGACGCTCTTTTGCGAGCTGTTCGTCGAACCGGGCGACGATGTGTTGCTGTTCAGCCCGACGTTCCCCACCTTCGAGCCGAACGTGTTGCGCCGCGGTGGCAAGCCATTTTATGCGAACCTAACGCAGGAAAACGCCTTCCGCCCGAACCCCGCCGACGTCGAACGCTTCCTGAAAACGGCAGCGCGGCCGAAGGCGATCTTCCTGAACTCGCCGCACAACCCGACGGGTGGTGTCGCCACCGCCGCCGACCTCAAAGCGATTGCGGACCTCATCCGTGGAACGGGCGTTGCGCTGCTGTCCGACGAGCCGTATTGCCACATGGTCTGGGAGGGGAAGCACCGGAGCATTCTCGCCGAACCGGGCATGATGGAGCAGTGCCTCGCGGCGTTCACATTCTCGAAATCGTACAGCATGAGCGGCTGGCGGCTCGGCTTCGCAATCGGCTCGGCCGCACACGTGCAATTGATCTCGAAGCTCATCAACAGTTCGTTATCGTGCGCGCCGCCGTTCGTGCAACTCGCGGGAAAGGCGGCACTCGAACGCGATGCCATCGAGCGCGATGCCGCAATGCAGTTATTCCACGGCAAAGTCGAACTGCTCGTACGCGAGTTACGCAAAATCCAGGGAGTCTCGGTGCTGATGCCCGCCGGCACCTTTTACGTCTTTCCGCACGTCCAACCGATCTGCGACAAACTCCACATCAGTTCGCACGGCTTGGCGATGTATCTGCTCGAAGGGGCCGACGACAAATTCGGCGTAGCCTGCCTGGGCGGCGAATGCTTCGGCCCCGCCGGCAACGGTTTCCTGCGCTTCTCGTGCGCCGAACCCGACGACCGCCTCGCGTCCGCAATCCGCTTCTTCGCGAACGCCATCACCCGCACCGACCGCGTCGAAGCCTACCTGCAAACGCACCCGAAGTACCGGCGCGGCGTGTGAGATCGGGATCGGAATCGCCAACACCTCGCTCGGAAATCTCGTAAAATCGGACGGATGATTGCATAAGTCCGGAGGAGAACCGATGATCGGTACGAAAGTGCGTCGCCAGCCCGCCCGGCTCAGTTTCAAAGACGGGGAAGTGCTGGTCACGCCGAACGATCAGGACATTTTCTTGATCAATGCAGAGCGCGCCGTCGAAGCGTGTCAGCACGCGATCAAGAACGAAGAACGAGTGTCGAGTTACAAAAGAGAGTTACTGATCCCGCTCAGCGAATGGTGCGTGCGGAACGCGGAACAGATCAAGGCTTGCTATATCGCTCCGCTCGATTGTGCTGTTTTACAAGTGTATGTCGTCGCATCTCAGGAAGAATACGACTTTGAATTGACGAAGCGGCTCAGCGATCTGTCGTACGAATTCTCCGAGAGCGGCTGGTCGGTCCACGCATCGCAAATCTCCGCGTGCTCGGACGAGGAACTGTCGGCGATATTCAATCTGAACACCGCGCTCAAAATTTACGGCGAGTAACTATTGTCGTGTTGGAGGATCGCACATGAGTATGGAACCGGCCACGCTTTCGGCGGTGGTGTACCCGGAATCGGATGGCAAACCAATGGCGGACAATACGCTTCAGTGGGACTGGATGGTCAAGATCGTCGGCGAGTTGCGTCGGCTGTTTGCGGGGCTGAACGTCTTCATCGCGGGCGATCTCTTCTGGTACCCCGTCGAAGGCGATCCGCGTACGGTCGTGGCACCCGATGGCCTCGTCGTTTTCGGACGACCGCCGGGCTATCGCGGTTCGTACAAGCAATGGCTCGAAGACGACATCGCGCCGCAAGTCGTCTTTGAAATCCTTTCGCCGAGCAACACCGCCGAAGAGATGGAAGACAAGCTCGACTTCTACGAACGCCACGGCGTCGAGGAATATTACGTCATCGACCCATATCAGCACGTCGTTCGCGGCTACGTTCGGCGTCGCGACCGCTTGCGTAGCGTCGAAGAGATACTCGGCTTCGTCAGTCCGCGACTCGGCATTCGCTTCCAAGTCGAAGACGGCAATCTGGTGATCTACGGCTCGGACGATCGCATGTTTCAGACGCGAGAAGAGCGAGAAATCGAGATCGAAGACGAGTTGCAGCGAACGGCAGAGGCAATCGAGCAGGAACGCGAACGCTCGCTGGAAGAGGGCCGACGTGCCGACCGCGAAGCCAAACGCGCGAACGGCGAAGCGACAAAAGCGAAGAGCGAAATGCTACGTGCGAACGCCGAAGCGGCTCGTGCGGATCGCGAACGGGCCGCGCGGGAACTGCTCACGGCCAAGCTTCGCGAACTGGGCGTGAATGTCGACGATGTGTTGGAGGATGGACGAAACTCATAATTGGGGGATGGTTCAAACCGGGGTAGCAGTTTTCGCCTGCCAATTCTGGTAGCCGCAGGTCTTTAGCCTGCGTACTTCCACCGGCAACGACTGGAGGGTCGTGGTGAGTCTTCGAAACACGACGTTTCTAGCGCCCGGAATGATCGTTTGTGGTTGATCGCGTCGCGTCTCGAAGACTCGCCACGACTGGTTTTCGAGGGTATTTGCCCCCGCGCAGGCTAAAGACCTGCGGCTACCGGAGAAAGAAGAACGAAGGACGCACCTGATACCCAAAATCACCGCAATTTGAACCATGCCCATAATTGCGAGCGAATTTCTGCTCGTATGCACACTATCCGTGCGGAGCTGCCTGGCGGCTCCTTCACGGCGTTCGAGAGGGAATGAATGGATTACAAATTCCTGAAGCAAGCCGATCTGTTCGAGCGGATCAGCCAACGCATCCCCAAGACTGCCGACAAGCCTCCGCATCCGCCATTCACCCTCATTCTCGGCTCCGGCTTCAGCAAAGGCATCATCCCCACGACTGCCGAGATCGTCCGCAAAGACTTGCCCTGGTGGAAGTGGTGTCAACGAGCAGACATCACCGGCGCGATGCCCAATGACTTTCTGTCGCTCAAAGACACCCGCGACGATGCCCCGGCCAAAGCGGAGGCCAAAGTGTTCTGGGAGCGCGTTCACAACGCTCAACCCACACCATCAAAAGAGAAGTTCGAACTCGGTACCGATGGCCTTCCCAAAAAAGAAATGACCAGCGAAGCGTACCGCTTTGCGCTCTCTGCCGCTTGCACGCCTGGTCTGAATAGCCCTAACATGGTGCGCCGGTATTTCGGCGACATCATTCGCCGCGCGGGGAATCGTTTGAATCCCGCGCATCTTTTTCTCGCCTCGATCATCGCGGAAAAGAAATTCCGCCGTCTTTTCGGCACGATCTTCACCACTAACTTCGACCCGCTCCTCCAGCGGTCCCTGCAACTGGTCAACGCACCGTATTTCGTCTCCGACCGTCCCGAGACGCTCCAGTATCCCGACGATGACGACGTCGCCGACGCGGTTCACGTCATCCACGCGCACGGCAGCATCTACCGTTACTTGCTGCTCAACAGCCCGAACGAGATCGAGAAGTTCGCCGTCGCCAACCAGCCGAAGCTTCAGGAATACTTCCGCAAACATGCTGTGCTGATCGTCGGCTTCAGTGGGTGGGACGACGCGATCACCCGCGCGCTCAAGAATGTGGATCAATTCAATCTCAACCTCTACTGGTGCGACCGCAACTCCGACCCGGATAAGAGCAGCCTCACCGCGGACGCCCGCGAAATTCTCAAGAAGCACGCCAACGCTTTCTATGTACCTATCCAAAGTGCCGACGCGCTCATGGTCCAGATGCATCAGCATCTCACCGGTCACACGCTCCCGCGCATCTTCCGCCACCCGATTCTCGCCGCCCGCGACCAGATCGACTTGTGCGACCTCACCGACGTGAAACTCCCGCGCAGCGCCGAGCCTTCCCCCTCGATATTGGTCGATGGGAAGTCTGTCGGTTCCGCCAACAGTCCCGAAGACGTTGATCTCGGCAACGAAGTCCAGACCGTTCGCAAACGGCTCGACGACGCGCAGGATCTCTTCACCGGCAAAACCTCTACCGACCCGACCGCCATGCTCGCAGCCCAGGTCCGCCAGCGTTTCGCCGTCGCTTCCGATCTCTATTTCAGCGACAAGTACGCCGAAGCGCTTCCTCACTTCGACTTTGTTATCAACGCCAACGTACTCGGCCTCGCAGAACAGGCGCTCGCCCAATTCCGTCGCGGCTTTGCCTACAGTCAGCGTGGGCAGGCGGGAGACGTAGAGCGTGCAATCGCCGACTTCACCGCCGTGATCGAAATGCCCGATGCCCCCGCCGAACCGCGGGCGAAAGCCCACGTCAACCGCGGCATCAACTATGGCATGAGTGGAGATTTGGATCGTGAGATCGCCGATTACACCGCCGTGATCGAAATGCCCGATGCCCCCGCCGAACAGCGTGCGATGGCCCGCGTCAACCGCGGCATCGACTACGGCAAGGGTGGTCTAGCGGGCGATCTGGAACTTGCAATCGCCGACTGTACCGCCGTGATCGACATGCCCGATGCTCCCGCCGAACAGCAGGCAAGGGCTTGCATCATCCGCGGCATCACCTTCGGCCAGCGTGGGCAGGCAGGGGATCTGGAACTTGCGATTGCCGACTACACTGCACTGATCGATATGCCGGATGCCCCCCGTGAGCAGAGGTCGATTGCTCTTAAACATGCGCGGCCTCGCTTTCGCCAAACGTGGCCAGGCGGGAGATGTGGAGCGTGCGATTGCCGACTTCACCACCGTCATCGACATGGCGGATGCCTCCGCCGAGGAGCGAGTAAGTGCCGAAATCCACCGCGGCTTTGCCTATGGCCTCGCTTTCGCCAAACGTGGCCAGGCGGGAGATGTGGAGCATGCGATCGCCGACTTCACCACCGTGATCGACATGCCCGATGCCAACGCCGAACAGCGAGCAGAAGCTCGCGTATATCGCGGCATCGCGTACGGCCAGCGTGGGCAGGCGGGTGATGTGGAGCTTGCGATCGCCGACTACGACGCCGCGATCAACATGACCGACGCGCCCGCCGAGCTGCGTGAGAAGGCTCGCATTAGCCGCGACTTGCTGTTGAAACCGGAGAAACTCCCACCGAAGAAGAAGCGGAAGTAGTGCATGGTCAGCAGGTGTGGTGTACGACTTGCCATTTCACCAAGCCCATACGAATGCCATCGGTCAACCGTGCGAAACGCGATCTGACGTAAGTCGACTTTTGCACGGTGTCGCGAAGTGTCGTGAAAGTGTCTCCAAGTGTCGTGAGAATGTCGT
>JAYVXI010000118.1:0-18219 GCA_043785305.1 Limnoglobus sp.
AGCGAATCGAATCGGCACGTTACTACCGCTATCGCAGACGTAACCTGCCGCCACCATTAAAGAACGAGCAAAAACGATAACGATACAGTAGAAATATACCAATCGAGCATCGCGCGATACGCTATGTATAAGATAGGCAAGTTCCTGTCATTGTGGGGCGGGGGCCTCCCCCGCGCGGCGTCGGTCTAGTTGTGGTGGCCCTGTTTATCTGGCGTGACCCGGGCGACCCGGCAACTGCGAAGTTCCTAACCGTGAAACAACTCTCGCACGGGCTGGCCGCGGCTAATGGGTAACGGGCGGTTTTGCGAGTCGCGGATCTCGGCTTCGTGGTCGAGGCCGAGTGCGTCGAACATCGTGGCGGCGAGGTCTTCGGGTGTGACGCGGCCCACGGTGGGTTGGGCCGCGAGCTTGTCGCTCGCTCCGTAGATCAGGCCTTTCTTCGCGCCCGCACCGGCTAATACGGCGGAGTAACACGCGGGCCAGTGGTCGCGGCCGCCGTTGCTGCTGATGCGCGGCGTTCTGCCAAATTCGCCCACCCAGACGACGAGCGTGGTGTCTAAAAGTCCGCGTTCTTGCAGGTCGTCGATCAGTGCGGGGAGCGTCAAATCGGTGAGTGGCAGCAGTTCTTCCAAACGTCCCGTGACACTTTCACCGCGGAAGCCGTGATAGTCCCAGCCTTGGCCGCCGCCGCCGATCGACCGGGAAAAATAGACGTTAATGAACTTCGCTCCGGCTTCGACGAGCCGCCGCGCGAGCAGGCACGACTGGCCGTACATCGTGCGGCCGTACTTGTCGCGGGTCGCTTTCGTTTCCGATGAAAGATCGAACGCCTTCTTGAACGTGGGCGCGGTCAGCATCGCCACCGCCTTCTGGTACGACTCGTCCAACCCCTTGGCGACTAGCGATTTTTCGAGCAAGTCGGACTGCGAATCGATCAGCGACATCACCTTTTGGCGGTTCGCCAATCGCTCGGGTGTCAGCCCTTCAGGTAGCGTCAGTTCGGGCAAGCGGAAATTTGCCCCGTTCGGATCGTCGGCGAAAAACAGCGGGTTGTACGACTTGCCGAGGAAGCTGGCGTGCTGGCCGGGCGTGATCGAGCCATCGGAAATGACGTGCGGATAGCTGACGAACGTGGCAATTCCCTTCGCGGCGGGTGCGAGCTTGCTGACGATACTGCCGTACGCGGGGAACATCTCGAGCGAATCGCGGAGTCGTTGATCGTCGGTCGGCGGGGCGATCCCCGTGAGGCTGTAATAGCCCGCCGAGTTGTGGTTGTTCATCTTCACGGCGTGCTGCATACAGCGAATCACCGTCAGCTTGTCCGCCATTTTCGCGAGTTTCGGCAGCTTTTCGCCGAAAATGACGCCGGGGATGCTCGTCTTCGTGGCACCGTACCAACCGCGCACGTTGTCGGGCGCATCGGGTTTCGGGTCGAAGGTTTCGTGCTGCCCCGGTCCGCCCCACTGGTGCAAAAAGATGATCGATTTCGCGCGTGCCGTGTTGGTTTTGCGCTTTTCCGCCGCGAGGAGTTGCGGTAACCCGAGGCCAAACAGCCCCGCGCCACCGACGCGAATCGCCGCCCGCCGCGTCAGGTGAGTTTGTGGTGTGTTCATGATGCGTTTACGTTACACGAAACCGCACGCGGTTGCAAACGCGAGGAATGAGGCAGTGTTAGGCAAAACGCATTCCATCATCCCGGCTGAGGTATCGCACAACTCCGCTGCCTACTCTTTCTCGAACTGGGCGATTTCTTCGAGGATTTTCTGAGCCTGGGTCAGGCTATCGCCGGCGATGCTGTCGTCGAGACGCCGTGCGATTCGCGTACGATAAAACCACCATGTTGCCAGTAAGCCGACCGCGCCGACGACGATGTTCACATGGAATACGCCGGAGGCAATCGCATACAGGTCGCTACCGAGTAATCCGAACAGTACCTGTATGAAGGGCATCCACAATAACCACCAGGGAAGACCCACCGCCATGCCGCTGCGAATGGAGAAGGTTCGCAGTTGTGCTAACTGTTTCTGAATGGCGGCCACGGGGGCGGTATAGTCGATACGGCTGATTTTACCGTAAGTCATTCCCGCAAGTATTACTATCAGAATTCCATATGCATGTACGATCAATCCCGACAGTATCTGATGTGCCTCATCGTGATTCGACCAGTAAACGACGGCCATCAGAATCAGCACTACGCCGAACAGATCTTGGAAGATTTGCCTCCAGAATAGTGGCCGTAACGCATGTCGTGCCTTGGTCGTTTGCGTGTCCTTGAACTGCTTTTGGCTAATCGCAAGTTGTTGGTCCATACGCTGGTTCAACTGCTGCCAGGCCCGTTTCATTTCTTCAAAATCCATGTTCTGCTCCGTTTGAATGAAACTACGCGTCGTCCGATTTCAAATCGTTGCGAATTCGCTCTTTCAGGCGGCTGATCTTGGTCGCGACATTGGTGACGGTGATGCCGAGTACCTCGGCAATCTCGCAGTAGCTATGCTCTTCCAAATACAACAGCAACAAGGCGCGATCCAACGGTTGGAGTCGGTCGATGAACGCGTACAGTTCGCGGATCTGGTCGTCGATCTCCGGTACGAAACCGGCGTCGGTCAGGTCGTGCAATTGGCCGTCCCACGAGACTGTCGGTCGGCGTTTGCGGCTACGATTGAACGAGATCGCGACGTTCAAGGCGATGCGATACATCCAGGTCGAGAACGAACGGTTCGGGTCGTAAGTCGGGAATGCTCGCCAAAGTTGCCCCAGGATTTCCTGCGAGAGATCGTCGCGATCTTGCGATTGGCGGCAATACGTGTTGGCTACCTTGTACGCGATCTTGCGATGCTGTTGCAGTAGATTGCCGAACTTCTGCCGTTCCGAATCGGTCGCCATCGTCGTCGCCCTCCGTTCCACAACCCATGATTCGCCGAGCGAGGTAGAAAATCACAGTCGTACGAAAATAATACGAATGACAGCACGATGTCATCCGCTCGTTCGCGTTGCGGTTGACACGCGGTTTGCGTCGCGGATACAACGGGCGATCTTTTCTTGGAGTCCGAAAATGTTTGCCGTCTGCTGTCGTTGGCTCGTTGCGATCGCGATGCTCGCCGTCGGGTTTTGGCAGGGGCCGCTGAACCTGTTGGGTACGGAGTGGCAGTATCTGCCGGGCGACCATATCGACAACCGCTTCAACCACTACATCCTCGAACACGGCTATCGCTGGCTCAACGGGCAGGAGCGCAGCTTCTGGCATTCGCGATTCTGTTTCCCCGCGCGCGGGATGACGACCGGCTCGGAGAATCACCTCGGCACTTTGCCGCTGTATGCGGCGTGTCGCAAGTTCGGTGCGGACCCCGAACGTGCGTTTCAGTTGTGGTACCTCGGGCTGACGGCGCTGAACTTCGTCGGCTGTTATTGGGGGTTGCGCAAACTCGGTTTGAGCGCGATCGCGGCGGTGGCGGGCAGCTACTTGTTCGCGTTCGGGTTGCCGATGATCGGACAAGCGTCGCACATCCAAATGGTGCCGCGGTTCTTGGCACCGATGGCGGTGGCGTGCGTCTGGCGGTTCCTGTGGTCGCCGTCGTGGGTGTGGTTCGTCGGCGCGGTCGGCTGCCTCGTCGGGCAGATTACCTGCAACATGTACATCGGGCTGTTCGCGGCGATGCTGATGGCAGCGGTGACGGTGGCCACGGTCGTCGTTGCGCGAAAAGTGCTGCCGTGGAAGGCGATCATTCGCCCCGGTCGGGCCGAGTGGCTGCGTCGCGTCGGCGGTTGTGCGTTGCCGATGCTCGCGTTGGCGTACTTGGTGACACCGTACTTGCGGATGAGCACGACGTACAACGTTCTGCCCATCGAGGAGGTTCTCAAGATCGCCCCCGACTTGGCGGCGTGGGTGCGACCGCCTGCGGAATCGCAGACGTGGGGCTGGCTGCGCGCGGTCTTACCCGACCGAGATGCGGTGCCGTTCGTCTGGGAGAAACTGCTGTTCCCCGGCGCGATCGCATACATCGGCGTGCTGTACGGCGCGGCACAATTGCTGCGGCGATTGCGCGGGAAGCTGATACTCGGCAACAACCTGCCGACGTGCGCCGCGGTGATGGTCGCGGTGCTGTTGCCGGTCCCGTTGTTATTCCTGCAAGTGGGTGGCACGTCGATCTACGAAGGGCTGTTAACCGTACCCGGCCTTGCCAAACTGCGCGCGAGTGGCCGCGTAATTTTGGTGCTGTTGTTGCCGCTCGGCTTCCTCGTCGGGTGTGCGTTAGAAGCCTCGCTGCGTTGGCGACATCGTGCGGTGCGCGCGGCCATTGCGACCGGCTTCCTCGCCCTTTTGGTGCTCGATTTACGGATGATACCGCACGACGACCTGCGTTGGAACGAAGTGCGATACCCCGTCGCCAACTCGCGGAACCCACGCGAGGCGTGGGCGAATGCAATCCGCAAGGAACCCGGCGCGAAGGTGGTGTATGCGTTCCCGCCGCGCGGCACCGACGACTTCGCGGCGTACGCGCAGCACGTCGACGTGATGTGGGGCGCGATGGAGGCGGGCGTACCCACGGTGAACGGCTACACGGGCTACACGCCGAACGGTTGGTTCTACTTCGACAATTACTGCGACTTGTTGCACTGGTTGCGCATCCGCGAGGTACTGACACCCGAGTTGTTGGACGGCGTATTGACGTTCGGCGTGCCGTTGGGGAACGAAGATCGCGAAGTCGAACGAGAATTTCGCGCAAAATTTTTACCGCGCCCCGTGCCGCTGACACCCCAGTGACAGTGCGAGCGGTGATATTCGTGTTGACACGCACGGCCGAACGACGGTATGCGATTCTCACGCTTGTTTTGTAGGCGCGAAGTGCGCTGCGATTTTGAGACGACGTTCGCAGCGCGCGCGGCGAGGTGTCGGTATGAGGCTCGCGCCGCGGGTCTAGCGCCTAGCGCGCGAGTCAGAATCTGCGCGGGTCGGCAAATGCAAACTTGTTTTTCTGAAATGGGGCGTTAGGATTCTCCATTAAGAAAGTACGAGCGCATCTCACCCGACGCGTTCCGTTACTTCCCCGCAGAGTTGTCGGTCGCTGTTGACCGCAATCCGGGTCGAGTAGAACCGTGGAGGTCCAGGAGTTTATGAGCGAGTCCGAAGCGCGCCAACCGCTCGCCAATCAGACGGCCCTTCCGGTCGTGAGCGGATTCGAGGAAGACGAGCCTCCGAGTCGAATGCGACGCAATCCGGCATGGCAGGATGTGCCGGACCACCAATGGGACGACTGGCGATGGCAGACCCAAAACTCTGTCCGGTCCATTCGTCAGCTTCGCCATCTCATTTCCTTTTCCCCCGACGAACTCGAAGCCTTGGGAAAACTGGAAAGCGATTACAAGCTCGCCATTCCGCCCTACTACTTTTCGCTGATCGATCCGTCGAACCCGGTCGATCCGATCCGACTGCAATCGGTGCCATCGCCGCTCGAAGCGGAATCGGGCTTCGAACTCGAAGACCCGCTCGAAGAAGAAAAGGATTCCCCGGTACCCGGCCTCACGCACCGCTACCCCGACCGCGTGTTGCTGATCACCACGCCGAACTGCTCGATGTATTGCCGCTACTGCACCCGCAAACGCGCGACACTCACGCGCGGTGGCTGGGAAGGCGTCAGCAAAGACGACGAGCGGATGATCGATTACATTCGCAAGAACCCGCAAATTCGCGACGTGATCGTTTCCGGTGGTGACCCACTCACGCTGCCGCTCAGCAAACTGCGCTACTACCTCGATAACCTGAAAGCCATCGACCACGTCGATGTCATCCGCATCGGTACGCGAGTACCCGTGACGCTGCCGCAACGGCTGTACGATCAGGAACTGCTGGACCTGCTCGCCGGAACGGAGAAGGTGTACATTCAGACGCACTTCAACCACCCGCGGGAAATCACCCCCGAGGCGGCCCGCGTTTGCAAGTCGCTGCTTCGCCACGGTATGCCGATCAACAATCACTCGGTGCTGTTGAAGGGCGTCAACGATAACCTCGAAACGATGCGCGAACTGCTGCGCGGCCTGATGCGAATCAAAGTCCGCCCGTACTACCTGTTCCACTGCGACCCCGTTACCGGGGCCGGCCACTTCCGGACGTCGATCTGGAAGGGCATGCAGATCATGGAAGGGCTACGCGGGCACATGTCCGGCATCGGCATCCCGACCTACGTGGTGGACAGCCCCCACGGCGGCGGCAAGATTCCGCTCATGCCGAACTACCTCGTCAGCATGTCCGACGATGCCGTCGTACTGCGAAACTACGAGGGGATGCTGGTCCGTTATCAGGCGACCGACAAACCGCCCGAAGTCGTGGCACCGACGCCGACCCGCGGCGTGAGCGCATTGTTGCAAGGCGACAAATCCTCGTTGCTGCCCGAAGGCAACGAGCGGATGGCCCGCCGCAAAAAACTGCAAGTCGTCGAAGCGACCGAAGCGCCGACGAGTTGCGGCGACGCAATGCCCGAAGCCGCCGGCCACGACGGAGCCAGCCTCCGGACGACGCTGCCAATGCTCTCGCTCAACGGCAATGGTCACACGAACGGCAACGGCCATCACAAGGCCACGCGCTGACGTACAGGCGAGCGGTGGGCGTAAGCCCACTGATCCAGCCATCGTCACATGCAACGCGAACGGAGAAAGATTGCCTCAGCGAAAATGCACATTGTCGTAGAGGTTGTCTACGATTCGGGAAGGATCAGGGGAGTGACCTCCCCCGCTCGCCAGGAATGGGAAAATCTACCGCAACGTGAATCGTTTTCAGACACAGGTCGGGTCGACCTGTGTCTTTTGCATTCCACCACTACTCGCCATCGGTGACCCATGCACATCGCCATTGCCTACGACCTCAAGCCCGATGGGCCGATACCTGCGGATGCGCCCGACGATCTCTACGAAGAGTTCGATGCGCCTGCGACGATCCATTCGATCGCCGCCGTTCTCGCGTCGCTCGGCCACCGCGTGTCGTTGATGGGCGATGGCGAACCGTTCCTGCGTGCGATCTTGCACGATAAACCCGATCTCGTTTTTAACTTCGCCGAAGGCACTGGCATCGGTCGGTCGCGCGAAGCCCGCGTCCCGGCCGTGTGCGAAATGCTCGGCATCCCGCACACCGGTTCGGACCCACTCGCGCTGGCGGTGTCACTCGATAAAGACCTGACGCGACGGTTGGCGCAAACCGCCGACATCGTCGTGCCAAAAGGCATCGTGCTCACCTTCGACGCTGCGCCGTACGATGGCGATTATGCCGAGTTCCCGCCGATGTTCGCCGATTGCGGTTTGACGCTGCCGGTGATCGCGAAACCGACGTTTGAGGGTTCGAGCAAAGGCATCCGTAACCGCTGCCTGATCGCCACGCCGGAGGAATTCGGGCCGACCGTGATGCGCCTGTGGCAAGACTATCGCCAACCGGTGCTGGTCGAGGAATTCATCGCGGGTACGGAAGTCACCGTCGGCATTATCGGGAACGATCCGCCGCAAATTTTCGGCACGATGTCGATCGCCCCGAAAGACGCCGTCGAGCATTTCGTGTACAGCGTCGAGGTGAAGCGCGAGTACGTGCGGCTCATCGATTACGCCTGCCCGCCGGACCTGCCCGTGAGTGTGCTCCGCGACGTCGAAGCGGCGGCACTCACGGTGTTCCACCTGCTCGGCTGCCGCGACGTGGCACGCCTCGACTTCCGCATCCGCGACGGTGTGCCGTACTTCCTCGAGATCAACCCGCTTCCGGGCCTCAACCCCGAATCGAGCGACCTCGTAATCATGGCCGGCCTGATGGGCCGCACCCACGCCGAATTGATCGAAGCGATCGTCAACGCCGCCATCCAGCGATCCGAGAAGGGGTGATCGTTTAACGGCACACCCACACGAATGCCCGCAGTCAAAAAGCGAAACACGATCTGACGTAAGTCGGAATTTGCGAGGTGTCTCGACGTGTCGTGAAAGTGTCTCGAAGTGTCGTGAGAATGTCGTGCTCGGTCGATTTATGTCGTGCTCGGTCGATTTTGTGTCGCATTCGGTCGCGAAACGGTCGGTAGTTGCGGCGAGTCCGATTCGATTACCATCGACATAACCCGCGATTCGGGTTCGAGATAGAGAAAACGCGCCAGATTATTTTCCATCGCGGGAGGCATTTCGGGTCGCAAAAACCGAAAAAACACCCCCAAAAAACGGTTTTCGAGCCACTTTATTTCCGACTTACGTCGATTCTGGCACCCTCACAATCGCGAGAACACATGACGACCGACACGCCACCGCCCAAATCGAACCTGCGTTGGTGGGTTTGCGGAATGCTATTCCTGGCCACGACGCTGAACTACATGGATCGCGTCGCACTGAATCAGACCAGCAACGTGATCCTGAAGGAGTTCGGGCTGGACGACCGCGATTATGCTCGTTTGGAAGCCGCATTCGACATCGCCTTCGGCATCGGCACGCTCTTAATCGGCTGGCTCGTCGATCGGGTGAACGTCCGCTGGGTGTATCCCGTCGTCGTGGCAGGGTGGTCGCTGGCAGGGTTCCTCACCGGTTATACCGACACGTTTACGATGTTGCTTCTCGCGCGAATTGCGCTCGGTTTCTTTGAAGCCGGGAACTGGCCGTGCGGGATTCGCACGACGCGGACGATCTTGCCACCCGCCGAACGATCCTTCGGAAATGCCTTGTTTCAAAGCGGAACCGCAATCGGTGCGATCATCACGCCGCTGATCGTACTCGCCTGTTTCAATTACTACGGCGAAGATACGCCGGGTGTCTGGACGGTGCCGTTCCGCGCGATTGGCCTCATCGGTATCGTCTGGGTCGTCGCCTGGATCGCCTTCGTGCCCGGCCGATTGTTCCCGCCACCGCTATCGAGTACGGAACCGGCCACGCCGTTCTCGGCGGTGTTTCGCGACCGCAAATTCTGGCTGCTCGTGCTCGTCATTTTCGGCGTGAACACCGGATGGCACACCGTCCGCGTCTGGATGCCACGCCTCCTGAAAGTCGGCCACGGCTACAAGGAAGAGGAAATTCAGCAGTTCGGTATGGCGTATTACTTCGCCGCCGATCTCGGTTCGTGGGGCGTCGGCCTGCTCACGATGTATCTCGCCCATCGCGGTCGCGATCTCTTCCGCGTACGCCGCGGCACATTTTATTTCTGCACGTTTCTGCTACTGATCTCAACGATCGCCGTACCGAACCTTTCGGGCCAACAGTTGCAACTCGCGCTGATCGTCGTTGGCTTCGCAGCACTCGGTTTGTTCCCCACATACTTCTCGCTGAGCCAAGAGGTGTCCGGGCGGCATCAGGGGAAGGTGACGGGCACGCTCGGCTGTATGAACGCGATATACATGGCGGGAATGAAGACCGCACAAGGTGCCTATGTCAATGAGACGCAACGCTTCGACAACCTCATCGCCATCGCCGCGATCCCCGCCGTCATCGCGTGCCTGGCGCTGCTGTTCTGGCCACAGTCGAACCGAGAAGATGCGAAATGATCGCGTCGTTCGTGTAGAATGCAAGCATTAAGAAGGAGCACGACATGATGCCGAAGAATGCCAATGAAGAACCGCTGGTCGATACGACACCGGACGATACCGATCCGCTGACGGCAGCGGTGAACAGTTTGGCGAACCGCACGCACGAACAGAAACTCGCGGACCGAGCCGAGGCGATGACGTACCTCCGCAAAGGCCGACCACTACCCGAAGGAAAGACTTTCTTTGAAGTTGTCGAAGGAACGTGGCCCGGCGACGAAACTGACGAGCAAATTTACGAAGCCCTCGAAAGGCTTTCGTAGTGTCGCGTACAGCACTATATCTGCTCGATACGAATATTTTGGTACACTGCGTTCGCGAGGATTCGACGTGGTCCGAAATCCGCGATTCGTATCAACTCTATTTAGTTGAACCGACTCCAATTATTTCCATAGTCACGGCTGGCGAGTTGAGGTCGCTGGCATTGCAATTCAAATGGGGTAACGCGAAGCTCGACAGAATGGAATTCGCGTTGGGATACTTCGATGAGATGCCGATCGAATCTCGCAAATTAGTCGACGCCTACTCAAAGATCGATGCGTACACGCAGAGTATTGGGCAGACGATGGGAAAGAACGATCTCTGGATCGCAGCCACGGCTGTCATTTTCGATGCGCGTTTGCTTACGACCGACCGCGACTTCGACCGACTCGATCCGCTCTTCCTAACTCGCGACTGGATCGAAATCGAGACGAGGAGTTGACGTTACTTTTTCTCGAACAGTTTCGGAAGAGGTTCGAGGACTTTTGCAATTTTGTCGTCGTTGAGTTCGCCTAACTTGAACGCGAAATTGGCGGTCACTTTTTCGCGAACGAACATCAGTACGGTGATGTCTGCATCGCGGTGTAGAACGTACGCCGGGGGGCCATCGGCATCTTCAAACGCGCCGATGGCGATGCTCTTCAGCCCCTGCTTCTGGCCCCATTTCGCCAGTGGGTCGAGATCGGCGGTGTCGGTGAGTTGCGTCATCCACACTTTGAAGCCATCGTCTTTCTTCGCCGTCGCTTGGCCATCGAGCTTGATGAGGAGTTTGCCGAGCGGTTCCCCGAGCGTACGTGCGAAGACGATCACCGCCGGCTTCTCTTTCTGTTCGCAGATGTAACACGTCGATTGGCCGCGTTGCGGCCCGGTCGCCACCAGAAAGCTATACGGCCCTGGGCGTTTCCCCACGGCCACGCCCGACGCGAACGGCTCTGCCGCGAATGACGGAGAGACCACGAAGAATAGTAGGAGCGCCAGTATTCGCATGAATTCGCGTTCCGAAATGGGTTATCTTAGCCACCGTGGCGTTATCGCGGCTTCGGTTTTACCTTTGGGTCGGCCTTCTTTGCGAGGATCTCTTGGCCGGTGGGGCAGTCGGACTTCAACGGGCATTCGGCGCACTTCGGTTGCTTTTCGCGGCAGATTTCTGAGGCCAACGTGGCGATGTGTTCGGTGAACGCGATGCCGCTCGTTTTGGGTATGTAATGCTCGATGGTACCGCGTGCGGATTCGAGATCGTCGATCTCGCCTTCGACGACTTTCAGACGTCGCAGGACGCGAAGCGTCGGTTCGTCGAGCGGGATCGCGTGACCGCCGAGCGAACGCTGCGTCACCCATGCGACGGTGAAATCGTTGACGCCGGTGAAGCGGGCGAGTTGCTTGGCGGCTTGGCGGAGGCCTTTTTTGTCGAGGTCGCCGAGTTCGAACGAGTAGTACATCTCAAAGACGTACTGAAGGATTTCGACGATGCGCTGGGCTTTCGGGCCGTTGCCGGGAACTCCCTTCAGCGCTTCGTGGATTTCGGGCACGGTGCTGACGCGGATTTCGTTCCAGTCGAAGAAGGTTTTCTTGAGGTGCAGGAACGCGGCATCGGCTTGAGCGGTGGGGCAGCCTTCGCGGCAGACGCCGTAAACGAGTTCTTCGAGCACGGGCCGCTCGACCGGTTCGGCTGGTGCGGCAAGCTTCTTTTCGAGCAGCTTGAGTGCTTTGGCGAGAAGTTCGGGTTTGCTGGTCGTCGCCGGCATGGCGTGGGTTCTCGCGTTTTGCGTGTGGGCCGATTACAGCGGGGCCACCGGTCCACCGGTCGGTGTCGCCGATTCGACAGGTTCTTCGTCGTCTTCGTAATCGTCTTCGTCGTCGCTACCATCATCGGTATCGGCAACGAGCGGTTCGGCAACCGCATGCGGGTTCGACTTTGCTTTTTCTTCGGCCAAAATCCGGGCGATTTCGACGCTCTTCTTGATGCCCAGATCGAGGATGAACGCCAGCACCGGCACGTAGCGAATCGCCAATCGCGCGGCGACTTTCGACTGAATGAACCCGGCGGCGTGTTGCAAGCCGTAGATCGCGAGCTTCTGCTGTTTCTCGGTACCCATCACCGATACGTAGACTTTGGCGTTTTGCAGGTCGGCCGCGACCTCGGCGCGGGTGATGGTGACGTTCTTCACCCGCGGGTCTTTCAATTCAAACAAGATCGTCGTGCTGGCGACTTCGCGAATCACCTCGGCGATCCGGGCTAGCCGGTGCGTTTTCATACGAGTCGTACTTCGAGTAATAGTAGTCCGGGAACGCCCCGGAACGATTGTCCCAGGGTCCGATTTCGCGTTACAAGGTCCGGTAGCGGATTTCGATCTTGAACGCTTCGATGACGTCGCCGATTTTAATGTCGTCGAAACCCGTGATCCGCATCCCGCACTCGTACCCTTCGCGTACGTCTTTCGCATCGTCCTTGAATCGCTTGAGCGAATCGAGGCCGACGACGCGATCGCCGGTCGGGAACAGGATCACGCCGTCGCGGATCACCCGGACGCGAGCCGAACGCTCGATCGTGCCGCTCGTGACGTGGCAACCGGCGATGGTTCCCACTTTGCTGACCTTGAACGTATCGCGAACGATCGCACGACCGAGGTGGATGACCTCTTCGACCGGTTTGAGCTTGCCTTCGAGTGCGGCTTTCACGTCGTCGGTCATCTTGTAGATGATGTCGTACTCGCGGATGCTAATCCCGCGTTCCTCAGCGAGCCGTAGGGCAGCATCGTCGGCGGTGACGTTGAAGCCGATGACGAGCGTGTCTTCGGGGGAAGTCAGCGCGAGGATCACATCGGATTCGGTGATCGCCCCGATACCGGCGTGCAACACGCGGGCACAGACTTCCTCGTGGACGAGCTTCTCGAGTTCCTTCTTGATCGCCTCGACCGAACCGCGGGCCTCGGCCTTGATGATGATCTTGAGTTCGGTCATCTTGATCTTGGCACGCTGAGCCGTCAGGCTTTCGAGGCTCACCGGCGCGAACGCGGTTTGCGACGACCGCTGCATCACGTCTTTGCGCTTCTCGGCAATTTCGCGTGCCGTGCTGACGTCGTCGACCGCGTAGAACGGGTCGTCGGCGTTCGGCACTTCATCGAGGCCGGTAATCTTCACCGGCGTACTCGGACCCGCTTCGTCGATCAGCAAGCCCATGTCGTTGTACATGGCCCGAACGCGACCGTACGACGAACCGCACAACACGATATCGCCTTTGCGGAGCGTACCCTGTCGAACGAGTACAGTGGCCATAACGCCCTCTTGGCCCACCATGTAGGCTTCGAGGCAAGTACCCGTGGCCTTGTGGTCCGGGTCGGCGGTCAGCGGTGGCTCGGCGAGTTCGGCGACGAGCAAGATTTGCTCGAGCAGTTCGGAAATCCCTTGCCCCGTCATCGCGCTGGTTTCGACGAACGGGATGTCGCCACCCATGTTGTCGGGGAGCAGGTTCAGGCTGTAAAGCTGGCGGCGGGTCTTTTCGAGGTTCGCGTTCGGCATGTCGATCTTGTTGATCGCCACGACGATTGCCACCTTGGCCGCGCGGGCGTGGCTGATCGCTTCTTCGGTCTGCGGCATGACGCCATCGGTAGCAGCCACGACGATCACGACGATGTCGGTGACGTTCGCACCGCGCGCCCGCATCTTGGTGAACGCTTCGTGACCGGGCGTATCAAGGAAGGTAATCTGCTTGCCTTCTTTTTCGACCTGCCACGCGCGAATCACCTGCGTGATACCGCCCGCTTCGGTGGAAACGACGTCGGACTTCAGGCCGAACTCGATGCGAATCTTGTCCAGAAGCGACGTTTTGCCGTGGTCGACGTGTCCCATGATCGTGACGATCGGGGCGCGGGCCTTGAGCAAAGTCGGATCGACGACGTTGGCTTGCTTGACGAACTCGTCGAGCAGCTTGCCTTCGGCGGTCTGAGTGACCTTGAGGATCAGCTGTATGCCTTTATCGACGGCGATGAGTTCGGCGACTTCAAACTCGACGGGCGAGTTATTGCCGTACAGCTTGCTGGTTTCTTTCAGCAACCGCTTGCTGAGTTCGCCGGTCTTCATGCCGATCGCTTCGGAGAGCGAGCGCACGGTGATCGGCGGCGAGATTTCGACGGGGCCTTCTTTTTTCAGCGCTTGAAGCTGCTTGTTCCGCTGCATCTTGCGGAGGAGCGCGGCGCGTGGCCCGCGCTGCGAGCCGTACTTGTTGTCGAGAACGTCGACGGTGCCGCCGACGCCGATCGTGACCGAGCCGCTCGATGGCCCGCGTTGGCGGCTGCGATCTTGACGCGCCTTGTGGCGGCCATCACGGCCAGACACGCCGCCATCGGAACGCTTCTTGTCGCCTTCTTCATCGCTGACCATCGGCGGCGGTGGCAGACCGTCATCCGGACGGGGCCGAACGGGGCCGCGTGCGACATCGGTACCACCTGGACGGGCTGGCGATTTATCGTTCGGGCCAGCGCCTTGTGCCGAAACATCGCCGGTCTTTTGAATGTCGGCGATCGAAACTTTCTTACCTTGCTGCTGAAGTTTGCGGAACTTCTCGAGCATTTCCGGCGTGAGCTTGACCTGTCCCGTGGCACGCGGCGCGACGACGGGCGGCCCCTTGCCGGTGCTAGGCGCTCCGGCAGGCTTAGGCGGACCGAACGGAGAAGGGCCGCCACCAGGGCTGCCAGGGCGAGGCGCGCCGTGCGGTTGTTGCGGTCCCGTATGGGGACGGGCACCGGTGTGGCTGCCGATCTGCGAACGCGGCCCACTTGGGTTCGGTCGATTGTTGTTGCCTTGCGGCGACCCGCCACCGCCCGTTGGGTAGTTCGGTCGCGGCGTACCGGAGAGCGTGTTGATTTGGCGATTGCCCCCGAGGTTCGCGGGCGGTCGCACGGGTGCAGGTGGAACGAACGGCGCGGGCGGTCGTACGGGCACGTCGGCCACGACCGGCTTCGGCGTCTCGACGGCCACGACTGGTGGCGCAACAACGACTTCCGGCACTTTCACCGGTGCAATTTCCGCAACCACAACGACAGGCACTTCGACGGGGACCGGTGCGGCCACCTCGGGCTCGGCAACGACCGCCACGGGTGCGGCAGTCTTTTCGACTGCTGCGGGTTTCTTCGGTTGGGCGCGACCGCCCAAGTTTTGGATCTTTGAACCCGCGAGATTCGGCGACTTTGCGACGTAAGGTGCGGGTGGGGCAGCCGGTTCGACAACCGCAGCCGGTGCCTTTGCCTTCACGGCGGGAGTTGTGACTGGCTCGGGTACCTCAACGGGTGCCACGGGTTCCGCAACGGGCGCGATCTCTTCCGCAACTGGCTCAGCGGCAACCACTTTCGGTGGCGCTTTCGTCTTGGGTATCGTGAGGATTTTCGCTTCGGCTTTGGCGGGAATTGCCGTCTTGACGGGTGCTGTGTGTGCCGAAGTGTGGCTGCTCTTCTTACCCTTCGATGCGATCCGCTCTTTTAGCGAATCGACCTGATCGGCGTCGAGCGTGCTAAGTTGGTTCTTGACCGACGAAAAGCCGAGATCTTTGCAGTGGTCCACCAATACGGTGACTGCCAGATCGAGATCTTTGGCTAAGGCGAAAAGGCGGACTTTTGCCGCCTTGGATTCTTTCGTCTGCGTATTCGACAAGCGCTGCTCCTTTGGGATTGTTCGCAACAATCCCTGGTCCACGGACGGGGAGTGAGGCACTCCCGGCCGAATCGATCATGAAGTATTCTAACGGCGACACGTGTCTCGAACAGGGGGCATCGGGTTGTCATACCGATGGCTCCACCACAACCGTGGGTTCGGATCCGTCCACAATCGTGGCTTCGGCCCCGTCCACAACTGACACTCCGGCAGGTTCCAAGTTCGCAGTGGCTTCGCTTGCGGCACTCGCCGCCGCAGCGGCTTCGTCGGCGGCACGTTGCCGTGCGGCGATTTCCTCGGCTTCGGCTTCTGCCTCCGCTTCAGCGATCGCCTGAGCCGTTGCGTTTCGTTCGTCTTCCACGCTGCGTTCCATATGGTCGGCGTATTCTTCCGCGTAAGCGATCACTTCGTCCGCTTGCTCCAGCGGCAGCCCCGTAAAATCGGTCAGTTCCGCACCATCGATAAAGGTTAAGTCGTTATACGACAAAAACCCATCGCCAATCATCGCCTGTACGTGTTCTTCGCTCACGTTCGGTAACTGCGCGAACCAGCGCTCGGCCCGTTCGAGGCTCTCGGCCAGCTCCTCGTGGGTCATAATTTCAATGTCCCAGCCGACGAGTTTCGAGGCCAGTCGCACGTTCTGCCCGCGTCGCCCGATCGCCAGCGAAAGCTGGTCGTCGGCAACGAGCACCACCGCCCGCCCGAGCCGCGTGTACGTGAAGACTTCGCTGATCTGCGCGGGGGAAAGTGCATTCGGAATCAAGACTTGCAACGAATCGTTCCAGCGAACGATGTCGAGCCGCTCGCCGTTGAGTTCTTCGATGACGTTCTTGATTCGACTGCCGCGCACACCCACGCAGGCACCCACGCAATCGACTTTCGTGTCGATGCTCGACACCGCCAACTTCGAGCGGTAACCGGCCTCGCGGGAGATCGCGCGAATGTCGATCGTGCGGTCTTCGATTTCGGGAATTTCATCTTCAAATAAAGCGCGAACGAAGTCCGGGTGAGCACGCGATAACACGATCTTCACGCGCTGCCCCGCCTTGCGGACTTCGAGCACGACGGCTTTGACTCGTTCGCCGACGTGGTGCGTTTCGCCGGGGATTTGCTCGCTCCGCGGGAGGAGGGCTTCGCTTTTGCCGAGTGAGACAATCGCCGTGCCCGCATCGACGCGGGTAACAGTGCCCTGGATCAACTCGCCCTTTTTGCCTTGATATTCAGTGTAAACGGTGTCCGATTCGGCTTCGCGAACCTTCTGATAGATGATCTGTTTTGCCGATTGTGCGGCAATGCGACCGAGTGTGACGGGATCGACGTCGGTTTCGTTGAACTTGGCCGAAATATCGCCGGTGGCCCGGTCGATAAGTACCAAAACGCCTTCTTCGACGGCGAAGTGACGCTCGGCGGCGAGTTTAATCGCCGACTCGATCGCGCCGAAGATGACTTCGCGGGAGATCTTCTTCTCCTCGTGCATCTTGTCCACGAGCTCGAGGATCGCCTTGCCGACTTCCCGTTTGGGTTCGACGACGATCTTGGCGGCTTTTGGGGTCTTTGCGGTCTTCATGTTGAAACTCCCGGTCGTTTACGGCGACGCGTCGATCCGCTGGCCAGTAAGGCTATCGAACCAGTGGCACCGGTCGGCGGGTATCCAAACGCTGTGGGGTTCGCCGACCCGTGGCGGCGTACCGGTTGGCACACTCACCCGTAAGCGGTCCGTACCGCGAACGAGGGTGAGGAACCACCCGCTGCCGACCGGTTCGACCGAGACTGCGTACCACCCGACGAATTCCGCCCCGATAACAGAGCGATCTTCCGGTGGCCGCAAATGAATGTCTTCGGGCCGGATGCCGAGCGTCAGACTCCGGTTCGAGCGCTCCGCGACTATCCGACCGATGGCCGGGGGAAGAGGCATGAGCATCGAACCTTCTTCCGAAGCAAATGTCGCTTCGGAAGGGTCGCCGCCACTCGCACGACCGCAGATCAAATAAAACTGGCCCACGGCAAACGCCACGAAACGATTGTTAGGCCATCGAACCAGTTCCTCGGGCGTACCGAGTTGCTGCATTCGACCTTCGCCTAACACTCCTACGCGGCGACCCAGGGCCAAAGCATCGATCGGGTCGTGAGTGACAAGTAGCATTGTGGCTACCGAACGCTCCAGTAGCAAGTGCAGATCGCGACGAAATTCCGAACGGAAAACCGGATCGAGCGGCGCGAACGGTTCGTCCAGCAGCCAAATCGGCGCATTCCGGGCCACCAAACGAGCCAGCGCCACCCGATGTTTTTCTCCACCGGACAGTTGGTGCGGGTAGCGATCCTGTAGGTGCGCGATCTGCAAAACCGCATCAATTGAAGGATTCGCACGGCCTGCCACCTTCAAATTGTCGCGCACGGTCAGGTGCGGATAGAGCGCTGGACGTTGCGGCAGGAACGCCACCCCACGCCGGTGCGCCGGTACGTTCTTCATCGAGCAGCCGTCGATGAAAATTTCCCCCGAATCGGGGGTTTCCAGCCCCGCAATCAGCCGCAACAGCGTCGTTTTCCCCGAACCCGACGGCCCCAGTAGCGCGAGCCGTTCGCCCGTGGGGATGTCCAAATCGAGCGAATGCAGCCCCACCGTTCCATTCGGGTACGCCTTGGAAATGCCGCGAAGCGAGATCGTTGCCATACGCGGTTTTGTACGCCAGAATCGACGTAAGTCACAATTGCGGGCGATCCAAAACCATTTTTTCGGGTGTTTTTTCGGTTTTCGAGGCCCGAAACGTCGCGTTTTCGATCGCAATCC
>JAYVXI010000119.1:0-1773 GCA_043785305.1 Limnoglobus sp.
CGTGCAATCGCTCGTCGACGCGGTCCACCAACTCCGGCAATCGCCCGCGGGCCTCGTTCGTCAGCAGAGCCAGCGGGATCGCGCCGAGGGGGCCGGTCATCAGCGGTTCGAGTTCCATTTCCCAGACGCGAATCACGTGGTAGCGAAACTCGTGATAAATCTGTCCGTCGCCGTAACGGCGTTGGATCAAGCCCGTGATCGTCGCGGCATTCGCCTCGGGTCGAAGCAACAGGGCCACCGAGTACACCGGCCCGCCATACTGGCGTTCGAGCAACACGCTGTACGCCTGAATCCGGTCCGGGAAGGTCAGGTCGTAGCCCGTTTGCGGCTCGATGTGCAACAGCCCCGTTGCCGGATGTTTCAGGCGAAAGACCTTGTCCGCTTCGACTTGAACCGTCGTCAAGTTGACATCGAGCGGTTCGACGTCGACCGTCGATGGCAGCCCCAAACGCGGCGCGAGCCAGTCGATCCAATCGATGGCGTAGTCGTCGAGCAACGTTTTCAACGTCGAATCGTATTGCTTCGCCATCGCGGTGTCACCGGGTGGGTAGGTTTTCGGCGGTGGCGTCGTCTGGCCCGATGCGTACGCGAATCTGCCCGAGTTGAAATTGTTTGAAACAAACTGTCGAAGCGGCACTCCGGTACCAACCGTCCGCACCGGGAAGGATCGCTTCGTACTGCCCATCCGCGAGCGCGAACAACTCCAGTTCCTTCGTGTCGCGCTCGAAGATCCAGACCTCGGGCACGCCAAGGTGCGCGTAGAACGGCAGCTTCTCCATCGAGTCATCGCCCGGCGAACGTACCTCCACGACGACGAGCGGGGCACCGGCGAAGTGCGTGTTGCGGTCGATATAGTAACGATCCGCACTCAGCAAAATCAGGTCTGGAATGCGGTAATCCGCCGTCCAGTTAGGCGTGTCTGGATGTGCCAGATTGATTTCCGTGAACACGCGATGGCCGTACGGGATCGCCCAGCGATAGCGAAGGTACGCATACAACTGTCCCGCGAAATCCTGGTGCATCGTGTTCGGCATCGGGGCCATATACAACACGCCTTCCCACATTTCGTCGCGCTGGCCGATCTCCGAACGCTCGCGTTCTTCGAGCCAGTGCTTCGGCATTTCGGCAATCACGGCACGCATGGAAACTCCTTCGCGAAACTCATCTTCGATACCGATCAGAATACCAACCGACGGATGGGTGTGCGAGAGCGTCGTTGCGGGTATAGTTGTGAACTGAACGCGAAACTCCTGGAGAATCGACGATGCTGCGATTGCTATTCCTCGGCGTGCTGATGGTGTCGGCCACAGCGTTTGCGGCCGACGAGCCGGTCGACAAAGCGAAGCAACCGCTGCTCGGCGAATGGAGCGTCGTCGATGCCACGGGTGGCGAACTGGCGGCACTTCTGAAAGCGAATGTCGCGCGGGTGACATTCGATGCGGACACGTTCACGGCGGGTCGTTCGGGCGAGTACAATCTCGATGCCACCAAGTCGCCGAAGCAGATCGATTTGAAAATCGCCGGCGGCCCGAAAGAGGAACGCGGTACATACAAGGGCATCTACGAAGTGACCGCCGATAGCCTCAAGGTTCAGTTTGCCCTTCCTGACAAGGATCGCCCTGCGGCATTCGCAGCCACCGATGGCGTCGCGCTCACCCTGAAACGCGACAAGAAATAACCGGTGACACCGCGATGGCGAAGCAATACGATTCGACGTTGAAAACGTTGCTCGACGACTACGCCATCGATTGGATCGACTGGCTCGCGCCGCGT
>JAYVXI010000120.1:0-18172 GCA_043785305.1 Limnoglobus sp.
CAGCGAATCGAATCGGCACGTTACTACCGCTATCGCAGACGTAACCTGCCGCCACCATTAAAGAACGAGCAAAAACGATAACGATACAGTAGAATTACAAAATTGGCAATCGGACTGTGATTGTCGTTCCTTGTTGTGGACCGGGGCTTTCGGCGATCACGGTACCATTATGCATTTCGACTAGC
This sequence comes from Limnoglobus sp., assembly GCA_043785305.1. GTDB lineage: Bacteria > Planctomycetota > Planctomycetia > Gemmatales > Gemmataceae > Limnoglobus. The sequence goes on from JAYVXI010000120.1 coordinate 186, forward strand.
CACCGGACGAGTGCCAACCCGATACCCAGACCGCTATCGAGGCGGTTCAATGCGCGATCGACTTGCGTGAACAGATCGAATACACGTTCGAGTTGCGCTGGCGGAATCCCCACGCCAGTATCGATCACGCGAATGCAATACTCGGTGGCCTCTTGCTCGACTATGAGCGAAATCGTACCACCGCGATTCGTATACTTCGCAGAATTGTTGAGGATGTTGGTAATCACTTGCGCGATGCGAATGTGGTCGCCGAGAAATGGTAATGGATGATCTGGGATCTTCTGTTGCAGTTCGATGCCCGCTTTGAGGATTCTCGGCATACTCGTTTCGACCGCGAGCGAAATCGCACTTCGCAAATCGAACGGTTCCCGGTTCAGCGAAAGCACGCCGCGGTTGAGCCGCGAGACGTCGAGGAGATCGTCGATTAGGCGGACCAACTGCAACAGTTGGCGTTCCATGACATTTCGGGCCTGTTCGTGTGCGACGGGGTCGTCGACGATGAGTTTTTGCAGTTCGAGCGCATGGCGAATCGGTGCGAGCGGGTTGCGAAGTTCGTGAGCGAGCGTTGCGAGAAATTCATCTTTTCGGACGTTCGCATCGCGGAGCGCGCGATTCGCCGCCTCCAGTTCTTCCGTGCGTTCGACGACCTTGCGTTCGAGTTCGGCTTCGTGATTGTGCTGATGAATCGCGTAGCGGATCATCCGCTCGAACACGACCGCATCGAGCCGACTTTTCTCGAGATAATCCGCCGCCCCCGCCGACTGTGCGGCGCGATCGATCTCCGGTTCCCCTTGACCGGTCAGCAAAATGATCGGCCCCGAACACTTCTTTTCCTTGAGTGCATGAAGCAAATCGATGCCGGTTTTCTGACCGAGACGGTAATCGATGAGGTAGACATCGTGTACTCCATCGCAGATCGCTTCGAGTGCCGTATCGAAGTCCGGCTGCCAATCGAGTTGTATTTTTGCGTTCGTAATTTCGCGAGTGACTGCGAGAGTCAATCGGTAGTCGTCTTCATCGTCGTCGACCAGCAATACTCGGATCGTTGGAGTTTCCGTTCCGACTTGTTGTGCCATTTTCAATCGCTCCACTCAGCCAAAATCGTCCGACGCGGGACGGCGGCACAAACATAACATGCGGGGCATGATATTGCCAGCTACCTGAGATTACGAAAACAAACACCCGGAGTGCCGACTCTGGGTGTTTGGGTTTCGTCGGCCATCATCGATATTACGCGCGGGAATTGGTCGCGCGTCCGAGCAACATCCCGAGGCCGAGGCCGATGGCAACGGCGGTCAGCGGGTACTTGCGAACGATGTTGGTGACATCTTTGCCGAACTGCTCGATTTCGTGCTCGGCACTCCGGTAGCCATCGGTAACGGCGTTCTCGACGGTATGAGCCGCATCGCCGATCCACTCGCCGGTTTTTTCTGTGGCCTTCTCGGCGGTATTTACCACGGAGTCGGTCACGCTCTTGGCGCGCTCTTGGACCTTCTCGACGAGGCCCTTGGCCGCATCTTTGGCACCATCGGCTTTGTTTGCCAAGGTATCGACGACCGACTTCGCTTTGTCGGCGACATTGTCGGCTGCGTTTTTCACACCATCGTACATTTTATCTGCCATCGGTAAACTCCTATTGGTGAAACGGTCGCAACAACGGGCTACTGTCAATGCAGTTGCCATGCCAATCTCTCGTTTATTACCGGAATTGGGCATCGCGACTCGCGCCCGCATTCCGCTCAATACAATAACTGCGCGATATTCCTCCTCTCGAAATGCCACACGACAGAACCGCGATATGGCCCTTCCTGCAAACACGACTGTTCAACGTCTGCTCGTGGTCGAAGACCTCGAAGACGCCCGCGATATGCTCCAGAAGCTGCTCGCGCTTTCGCTTAAAATCGAAGTCGATGCCGCCGAGAACGGCGTGGCCGCGCTGAAAATGCTCGCCGAACGCCCATACAGCGTCGTGATTACCGACTTGCGCATGCCGAAGCTCGATGGTATGCAGTTGATTGCCGAAATTCAGTCGCGCAAAATCCCCGTAACAGTCATCGTCACCACGGCACACGGCAGCATCCAAGATGCCGTATCGGCCATGCAACAAGGGGCGTACGACTTCCTGACGAAGCCGGTCGATACGCAGCACCTCATCTTGATGATTCAGCGGGCACTTCGCGAACGCATCCTTCAGGACGAAGTGGCGGCGTTGCGTGCGGAAATCGGCGAACGCCGTGCCTTCCGCAATATGCTCAGCAAAAGCCCGCGAATGCTGGCGGTGTTCGACCTCATTAGCCAGGTTGCGGAAACGAATTCTACGGTGTTAATCGTCGGCGAAACCGGGACCGGAAAAGAGATGGTGGCCCGAGCGCTTCACGATGCATCGGGTAGTCGCCGCAATGGTGCGATGATCTCGGTCAACTGCGCAGCACTCAGCGAAACGCTGCTGGAAAGCGAGCTTTTTGGCCACGAGAAAGGTTCGTTCACCGGTGCGGCGGCCCAGCGCAAAGGTCGTTTCGAACAAGCCAACGGCGGCACGCTGTTCCTCGATGAAATCGGCGACGTGCCGATGTCGATGCAAGTGAAACTCTTGCGGATTCTGCAAGAGCGGCGAATCGAGCGAGTGGGCGGCACCGAGCCGGTGGAAATCGACGTGCGCCTGATTACGGCGACGCACCGTTCCCTGGAGAAACTAGTGGCGGAAGGGAAGTTCCGCGAAGACCTTTTCTATCGGTTGAACGTCATCAAAATCGAACTACCGCCCTTGCGGGAAAGGCCAGAAGACATCCGACAATTGGTGGGCCACTTCCTCCAAAAGTATCGGCGGCCGAATCATACGAACATCGAGATCGGGCCGGATGCAATGGAGATTTTGCTAAAGGCAGCCTGGCCGGGGAATGTGCGACAACTCGAAAACGCGATCGAACGCGCCTGCGTGATCGTGCGCGACGGTGTCGTCGGAGCGGAGCATCTGCCGTCCGATATCGCCGGAACTGCCACGCGATCGTCGGAAGTCAAAGTCGATATTTCGCGGCCATTAGGCGATCAAATTGCCGAGATGGTAGCGAAAATAGAGGAAAAGTATCTGCGTGAGGCGATGCGGAAAACGCGGGGCCACGTCGGGAATTGTGCGGAAATCAGCGGTCTTTCCCGACGTAGCATCTCCGAGAAACTGCAACAGTATCAGATTGAAAAAGCCGACTTCAAAGCCGACTTCAGCAGCGAGGATTGATTGGATTACGGTTGCAGTTGATGGTGTTTTTGACTCCTTCTTGTTCTGGTTTCTTTAGCCCAACGGGATTTCAGATATTAACCCTGAGTCGCGGTAGTCGCGGTTTCCTCGTGAGGGTGAGTCCGAATCAAACCCCATGGACGACCGTCGGGGGGCTTCCCGTTTGTGGAAGGGATATGCGTAACTGTAAGGTCATTACGGCTGCAAGATTCGGCATTTCGGGGCGAAATGGTGCTTGACGCACTGACAAATGACGGGTTTAATTCAGAAAACAATCAAAACCTCGGAGGCTGAGAAGAAGCGATGCGGCTCGTACTTCTTTTCCTCCTGTACGCGATTGCTGCCCTGTCCGCAGGGTGCCGCCGCGAACAACCGGGGGCACCCAAAGATTCGCAGCCGAATGAGGAATACGTGATCATCTTCCGCGCCGCCGATGGTCGAACCCTCACGATGGCCGAGTTGAATGGGCTGACCGGCACCTTCCAATACGAGATCGTCGGTAAGTCCAACGTACCCGCCGAAGCGGATTCGTTGCACAAACTGGCGAGGCACGCAGGCGGGTCGGGCGACTACAAGAAGGCGATCGCCCTTCTGGAGCGGGCGTCGAGCCTCGCTCCAGAGTGGCCCTACCCCGTTTATGACATGGCGTTCACCTATCTCCTAATGCACGACACCGACAACGCGCGGAAGCACTACCGGAAGACGGTAGGGTTGTCACCGCGTGGGTTTTTCACCGCGATAACCGCCTTGGACGCACTCGTCCGAGAAGAAAAGGGCGATCTACCGGCCGGGACGTATCTAGCGTACCTGTCGCTGGAGTGGATGGACGACGCCGAGAAGAAGGCGGAGGCGGTGCGACAGTTGGTCAAGCGAGTGCCGGGGTTCGCACCGGGATGGAAGGAACTGGCCTTGCAGGCAGACACCGACTCCGAGAAGCTCGCGATTATCGAGAAGGGGCTGGCAGCGAACCCCGATGGCGAGGCGAAGGGAATCCTTCAGATTATAACAAGGCGCTGGTTCTCAACCGGAGCGGGGATCACGACGGCGCAGTTCGATTGTTAGGCGAACTCGCGTTCGACCCCGCTTCCACATACGCCACGGAACACTTGGCGAAAGTCACGCTGGCAAGCATTGCCAAGAAGTGAGGTTGCGAACGCCGCGGAGGATTTGCGAGTCCGCGCTTCGCTCTGAAGACTACGAGGCACTGCCAAACGGGCACGGAGACCACATCCCTGAGCACTTTACTTCCCGCCGTTGCGGTGGAAGTAGCCGTTCGCGGGTTCTGGCGATTGCAACTCCCCGGCGGGCAGCGAAACGAGAGTTTCGATATTCTCGCGTAACTTCTTTGAAGCGACGTTGATCGCCTTCTCGCCGAGGTCGACCAGTTCGCGGCGAACGCTCGTGATGATTTCCGAGATGGGATTGACTGAAGTCGTTCCCGTGTCGACGGCTGTGCGTACCGAGGACGAGGTCATTCGGGTCAACATTCTTCCTGCCACACCCGCTCCGACGGCGAGTAGCATCCCCTGCCACGGGTGATTGCTGAATTGTCTCCGCAGATCGAACCCACCGCCGTTCGGGCCAGTGAACAATCCACGCACGCTCTGGGTCGCGTCGGTCACCGTACCACGCAGTGAAGTCGTGGCATGATCGACTGTCCCTTTTGCCTGCTCGACCGTGTCGGTCACGCGATCTTCGAGTGCCGCGACTCGTTCGGTCAGCGATCGACGCGCGGCGAGGATTCGCTGGTCGTTCTCGCTTATCTTCGTGTGATCCATGACAGGCTCTCCTGAAGCGATTGAAGGGATTTTGAAGGAAGCCAACGTACGAGCAGCAATTGGTTGCGTGCGATACCGAGCATCAGAATCCCCACCGCGAAGGTCGTCACTCCCGTGATGGCCAAGGCCGCTGTTTCCGTGAAACCGAGTCGATCTCGGAGGAGTTGGGCAATCGAGAAGACGATGAACACGAAACCGATCGCCATCAGCGTACCCGCCGCCGACATGATGCCGACGACGTAGGTGGCGCGGTCCGCTTCGCCCTTCACTTCATCGACCATCTGCACGGCATGGGCTGAGACGAGTTCTTGCGTTCCACTCGCCACATCGGCAAGCAGTTTCACATAATGTCGTTCGGTCGTTTCATTGGCGGTCGGTGTCATGTTTCCATCCTCCAGTGTGATGCGAAAATTACGCGAGGTCGCGAGGACGTCGGCCCATGATCAAGCTGACCACGAACAGCACGAGGAACACGAAGAACAAGATCTTGGCCCCTTCCATTGCGGGTCCGACGATCGTCGTGAACCCGAGCATCGCCGCAATCAGGGCGACGACCAGAAAGATGACTGCGTATCGGAGCATGACAATCCCCAAGTTGAAGTGTTTGCAGTCGCACGATCAGATGTTGATCGCGGCGTCTGAGTTGTGAATGCGTAGTGCAGGTTGCGTGCCAATCGGCTTGATTTGTGCGAAAATTGCATCTGGCTGATAATGAAAAAACAGCCGATGCAAGGGCATCGGCTGTTTGAATTTTCTACATCGTTGGTGGAGAGCGAACGAACATCATCGGCGAACGTCGCGGCAGTTGTGAAAGACACTCACGGGGATCGCCATACCGCGTGGCAACATCCCAATCAGCTTCGATTGCACCACTTCCGAAGGCCGCAGGTCGATGCGATCATCGGGGAAGTATTCTTCGTCGCAGTTGTAGTCGTTATGCTCTGGTGGCAATTCCAGAAGGCCAATGTTGTTGTGATAGTCGGTAATCATGTTCGATCCTCGCTTTCACAATGAACATATGCATTTGGCGTGCCAATTCAAGTTCTTGTTGCGAATAGCCGAGGAACCGCTTGTAAACCGTTCGCGAGTCCGAAAATCGGAAGCCGATTGCGCATCGTTAGGTAGCATTCGCCCCGAGAACGATCTTCACTTCGTGCCGGCCGCCGTCGTCGACCAGATCGATTGTCGATTGTGCCGAACTACCATCCACGCTGACAGTTGCAATTCCGCGTTGCACGCCGTTTGGATTTAGGCACTCGATCAGATACATCGTCGAGCGGTAACGATATTGCATTTTGAACGATGGCCAACTGGCGGGAATGCACGGGTCGAACCGCAGTCGCGTGCCTTCGCGGTGTAACCCGAGAAGGTCTTCGAGGCCGACGCGATACATCCAGGACGACGAACCCGTGTACCACGTCCAGCCCGCGCGGCCAACGTGCGGGGTTTTCGAATACACATCGGCGGCGACCACGTATGGCTCGCCGCGATAGATTTCCACGGGCATTTCGACGGGGTTGATGAGCGTGTACGCGGCGTGTGCAGCATCGCCGCGGCCTAGCCCCGCGAGTGCCTTGATGACCCACGCGGCGGCGTGCGTGTACTGGCCGCCGTTTTCGCGAACGCCGGGCACGTAGCCGCGGATGTAACCCGGACGCAACGGGCCGGTGTCGAACGGCGGCTCGAATAGCAAGATGAGCCGATCGTCGGGTTTGACGAGGCGACTTCCCACGGCGTCCATCGCTTGTGCCGCGCGTTCGTGTTGCCCCCCGGCAATGACCGCCCACGACTGCGCGAGCGAATCGATCTGGCATTCGTCGTTTGTGGCCGACCCCAACGGCGTGCCATCGTCGAAGTATGCCCGCCGATACCAACCGCCGTCCCAGGCGTTCGTTTCGACCGCATCGCGAAGCTGCATCGCGTTCGCCCGGCTGCGGACCGCCGTGCCGACATCGCTGAAATGCTCGGCGAGTATCGCGAACTGTTCGAGAACGACGCACTGGAACCACGCGACCCAGACGCTTTCGCCGCGGCCCTCGCTACCGACGGTATTCATGCCGTCGTTCCAGTCGCCGGTGCCCATCAGTGGCAAGCCGTGCGTGCCGAGCCGCCAGCCATGATCGATCGCCCGTTCGCAGTGTTCGAACAGCGTGCCGGTCTGGTCGGAGACGCTCGGAATCCCGTAGACTTCGTGCTGTTCGGGTGTAAGAAGCGGCGCTTCGAGGTACGGCACGACTTCGTGCAGAATCGTGTCGTCGCCGGTCGCTTCCACGTAGATCGCGACGGTGTAAGGCAGCCAAAGGAAGTCGTCGCTGAAGCGGGTGCGGACGCCGTTGCCCGCCGGTTCGTGCCACCAGTGTTGCACGTCGCCTTCGACGAACTGCCGCCGTGCCGCCCGCAGAATATGCGTGCGCACTTCAGCAGGGCTGGTGTGGACGAGTGCGCAAACGTCTTGGAGTTGATCGCGGAAGCCGTACGCGCCGCCCGATTGCGAGAACGCCGAACGCCCCCAGAGCCGACACGACACGGTTTGGTAGATCAGCCAGCGATTCATGAGCAAGTCGAACGCGGGGTCGGGCGTCTGAACTTGCACCGCTTCGCACAGTGTCGCCCAGCGTTCCTTCACCGCTTTCAGCGCGGCGATGGCGGAGGCACTACTGCGGTAATCGCGGGCCATCCGTCGCGCATCGGCAGGGTCGTTCCCCTGGCCCAACACGAACACGATGGTGCGGGTTTCACCGGGCGACAGCGTGATGCTGCCGCGGATCGCCGCACACGGGTCGAGGCCCGCGCCGACAGTGCCGGACAGCGCGATGCGGGCAAACGACGCGGGTTGCGCCATGCGGCCGTTGCGGCCGAGGAACTCGGTGCGATCCCCGGTGACGGTCCGCGGGCGCAAGTCCGAATCCGCGAACGCGATCTGGTTCGGGAAATCCGGATGGAAGCGGTTCCCGGCGAACAACGCGCCCGTTTCCGAATCGACACGCGAGACGATGTGCGCCAGTGTCGCTTCCCGCGTCGTGCCGAGTACCCACTCCGCGTAATACACGAGTTCCAGTCGCTTCACTTTCACGCTCGTGTTGCTGAGCTTCAGCATCGAGATTTTCACGGGGTCGTTCAACGGTACGAACACCGTGAGTTCCGAGTGAATACTTTCGACCGTGCGATCGAACGACGTCCAGCCTTGGCCGTGGCGAACGCGGATCGGGCCTAGGGTTGGCACCGGTTGCGGCGTCGGGCACCACAGCGTACCCGCTTCTTCATCGTGAACGTAAATCGCCTCACCGGGTGGATCGAGAACGGGGTCGTTGCTCCACGGTGTGAGACGATTCGACTGGCTGTTGCTCGCCCAAACGTACCCGCTACCGGATTCGGTTACGAGGAAGCCACCGCGTGGATTCGCGATGACGTTCGACCACGGCATCGGCGGGACTTTGTGCGGATGCACCACATAATCGTGGCCATCGTTGCTGAAACCGCCGTAGCCGTTGTCGTACTTCAAATCTTTGAGCGGGGCGGGTTCCTCGAAGCGGGTGGCGGGTATCGGCATGATTCGCCGTGGCGGTAACGAGCGCGGCGCGACGGCGGCATCGGCCTGCGCCGCCACCGGCCCGCTGCGGTCGTCGAGTACCACCCGTGCCGTACTCAGGAGCACCGTTCGCTCCGGTTCGGTCATCTGGAAGCCTTTGCGGATGAAGATACCCGCGGGCTGGTTGATCCGCTCGTTGAAGCCCATTTGCCGCGTCAAGTTCACGACGTCATCGTGAAGTTCGTCGTGATAGCCGCCCGCGTTTTCGAGCAGCACGACGAGATCGACGGGGAAGCCTTTCGCTTGCCAGTACGATTCCGCTTGCAGTAACTGACGCATGTGTGACAGTCCGCCCGCACTGTGCATTCGCAGCAACAGAATCGGCAGGTCACCGGAGATGCCGAACGCCCAGAGTGCCGACTGCCCGAGGCGATTAGCGATGAGCGTTTCGGAGGCCGCCCGCAACGGCCCGGTGGCGTATTGCAGGTGCCCCGCGAGCCGTTGGAACAGGTGGACATCGTCGGGCTTCCAGTGGCTACCTTGCAGTTCGATGCGCGCGTGGGCCCATGCCAATTCGAAGGCGTGCGCGATCGCGGAGATCGAGTGATACCGATCCGCGAGTGCCACGGCTTCTTCGCGCGTGGCGGCCACGCCGGTGGTGAACGCGACGATTGCCCGTTCGCCCGGTTTCAGCAATATCGAGCGACGAATCGCGACGATCGGATCGAGGACCGCGCCGACGGTGCCGCTGAGCGTCGAGACGCTTTTATCCATCGCTTGCGGGTTGCCGATACTACGGCGACGCCCGAGAAAGCCTTCGCGGGAAGTCTCGAACGTGAACGTGCCGGGTGCCTCGCACGCCATACTGTGAATCGCATACACCGGTTGTTGATTCGCCGAACGCGGTCGTCGCCGACAGAGAATCGCCGAGCTATCGCGCAGCCATTCGGTTTCGAGAAACAGCTTGCCGAACGCGGGGTGCGCGTTGTCGGCGGCGTGGGGCGCGAGCACGATTTCCGCGTAACTCGTCAGGTCGAGCATCCGTGGTCGCGAGCCGTGATTGATGACAGTGATGCGCCGCACTTCGACGTCTTGATCGGGCACGACCGCGATTTCCAGCAGCGATTCGATGTCGCCATCGCGTCGCCGAAACTCGGCTTTGTCGATCGAGTACGTCACTTCGTATTCGTCGGGCGTTTTGTCCGTTGGGTGGTACGTTGCCGACCACGTCGCGCCGTTGCGACGGTCGCGAATGTAAAGGAATTGCCCTTCGCTATCGGCGGTGGCGTCGGCGTGCCAACGGGTGACGTCGAGATCGCGGCAGCGGCTGTAGCCACCGCCCGCATTCGTTACCATCGTCGTGTAAAGGCCATTCGACAGTAGATGCGTACGCGGTATCGGCGTGTGCGGCGTGGTGATGCGGCGGCGCATCGGGTAGTCCGGCAACACCGTTTCGCCGCGCGACATATCCGCGTTCGGGCCATCGGGGTCGATGACCGGCGCGGAGAATGGCACGCGCTCGTCGAGCAGTAACTCCGCCGCTTTCACCGCCGGTTCGCGGGCAAATCGCTGTCGCATCCGCCCGCCCGTTAGCCGATTGACGATCGCCACGAAGCCCATGCCTTGATGGTGCGCCATATACGAGCGAACGACCTTCGGTTCGCCCGAATCGCTCGCGCGTTCGGGGCTGTAATCGACCGCTTCGTAGAAGCCGAACGGCCCTTCGGCCCCGGCCGCTTTCAGTGCGGCGAAGTTCTTCACCGCCGCCGGCGTGTCGATATCGACCGCCATCATCGAGGCGTACGGCGCGATCACGTGATCGCGATCCAGGCCGCGTTTCAGGCCCAAACCGGGTACGCCGAACGATTGATACTGATAGACCTGCGCCGCATCGAGCAACGCGAACCCGGACTCCGAGATGCCCCACGGACGACCCGTTTCGCGGCCGTATTCGATCTGCCGCGCGACCGCCGTGCGTTGGGCGCGGTCGAGCAAAACGCCCGATGCCGTGGGCAACAGCAACCGCGGCATCAGGTATTCAAACATCGTCCCGCCCCACGAAACGAGGCCGATCTTCCCGGCGCTCATCGTCACCAGTCGCCCGAGGTGGAACCAGTGTTTACGCGGAACTTCCCCACGTGCCACCGCGAGAAAGCTCGCGATGCACGCCTCCGAGGCGAGCAAGTCGTAGTGGTTCGAATCGAGCCGCCCCGTTGCGGCGTTGAAGCCGATGGTGAACAATTCGCGGTCGGTGTTGTACAAGAACCCGAAGTTCATGACGGCAGCCATTGCCTCGGCACGGCTGGCGAGCGCGATCAGTTCGGCGGCCTGATTCGGCAGCGTATCCGCGAGTTCGATCAGCCCGTGTTTCAGCGCGATGAGGCACGCGAGCAAGTTGCCGCTGTCCACCGTCGACACGTACGGCGGGTGCATCGTGACGAGCGTGTTCGTTTCGTACCAGTTGTAAAAGTGCCCGCGATGGCGTTCGAGTTTATCGAGCGTGTCGAACGCTTTCCGCAGGCGATCGACGACGACTTGCGGCTCGATCAGTTCCATATCGTGCGCCGCCACGACCGCGAGCAGATACAGCCCGATGTTCGTCGGCGATGTCCGGTGTGCCACCAACCCGAGCGGCGTTTCCTGGAAGTTATCCGGTGGCAGCCAGTGATCGGCCTCGCCGACGTACGCTTCAAAAAACGACCACGTGAGCCGTGCCACCCGGCGCAATTCGGCTTCGTCGGAAGGCGTAAGTGGCGTTTCGACTTCGACCCGCGTCCGGCTGACGAACCACGCGACGAGCGGAGATGCGATCCAGAGCGCCAACAGCGGCGCGGCCATTAGCAGGTTTTGCGGCGCGATCGCCGCAATCGTCACCGCGATGAGGATCGACGCCGCGGAGGTCGGCCACATCGTTTGCACAAATTGTTTCAAACCTTCGCCGAGACGCGCTTCGGAGGCCGCCGCCGTCTCCCATTCGAGCATCCGCCGTTTGGACGTGGCTAACCGAAACAGCGTGCGTGCGATGGCATCGACCGCGTGCCGTGCCGACTCCGGCAAGAACGCGATTTGCAACAACGCCTGCCCGAACGTGTTCGTAAATTCGAATCGCCACTTCGACGGCAACGCCCGCCACGTGGCCCGCGAACGCAGTTGCAGGAACGTACTAATCGTCAGCAATACGCCTGGGACCAACCACGGTAACAGCGCGAACAGCGTCCACGCCCACGCGGGTGATGGCAGCACCGTCCACGCCAACACCAGCAGTGCAAACGAAGCCGGTGCCACGAGACTGCGGCGTAAATTGTCGATCACCTTCCAGCGTTCGAGCAACGGCAGCACGTTCGGCAAACGGGCACCGTCGGCTTTCGGCGATGGCACTTTTGCTCGTAACCAAGGCAGAAGTTGCCAGTCGCCGCGAATCCAGCGGTGATCGCGCTTCGCAAACACGTGATACTTCGAGGGAAATTCATCGAAGACTTCGATGTCCGTCGCCAAGGCACATCGCGCGTAATTCGACTCGATGAGGTCGTGGCTCAGAATCGCATTTTCGGGAAACGCTTCGCCCGCCGTCGCGTGAAAGGCATCGACGTCGTACAGGCCCTTGCCGGTGAACGAACCGCGGCCGAAGAGATCCATGTAAGTGTCCGAAGTCGCCGACGAATACGGATCGACGCCCGCACTGCCCGCGAACAACCGCGCAAACCACGAGCGGAACCCGGTGCGGTAGAGGAAGCTCACGCGCGGTTGAAGGATCGCGTAGCCGCCGATCACGCGGCGACCGTCGGGCGACAATCGCGGCCGGTTCAGCGGGTGCGACAGCGTGGCGATCATCTGCGTGGCCGTATCGCGCGGCAGCACGGTATCCGCATCGAGCGTCAGAACGTAACGCACTTTCGGCAGCGCCGTAATCGCCTCGGCACTCAAAACGTAGCTCGTATCGAGTTGGCCACGCAGCACGCGGTTGAACTCGTCGAGCTTCCCTCGTTTGCGTTCCCAGCCCATCCAACAGCCTTCGGACGCATTGAATTTCCGCGAACGATGCAGCACGTGAAACCGCGATGGCCCCGCCGCGCAGTACGTCGCATTCACCGTGGCGATGCTCTTTTGAAGGGCCTCGATACACGCGGCATCGTGCGGCATCGTCTCCGATTGGGCATCCATGAAGTCGATGAGTAGCGCGAACGCCAGCGACGAATCGGGGTTGGATAAGTAGTGTCGTTCGAGCCGTTCGACGAGGCATCGCGCTTGTTCCGGCTTGCCGATCATCGTCGGCACCACGACGAACGTCGCCGACTCCGCAGGTATGCCTTCCTTAAATTCCATCTTCGGCAACACGCGCGGCGACGTGAATTTCCGCACCGCGAGGTTCGTAAAGCCGATGCCCGCTTCGGATGCCACGAGGCCGATGGCGAGCGACGCCGAAACGATTGCCCACCACGACGACGCACCGAGGAAAAACCACGCGGGCACAGCCGCGAGTAACGAAAGTACGAGGATCAGCCCGAAGAACACGATCCCCGGACGGCTGCTCAACCACGAACGAATTCGCCGTCGGATCGGGCGGCGTTCGCCGAGCACGCGACCGAACTTGGCACGCCCTTCGCCGATGAGATAATAGCCGACGTGGCCGTTCGATTTTTCCACGGAAGCGGCCGCAATCGCCGCTTGTGCCACGTCGAGTTCTGGACGCCGACTCCGCCGCGAAAGAACTTCCACCGCTTGCCGGCAACGGTCGCGCGTGGCAAAATCTTGCTTCAAGTACACGCTATCGGGATCGGTTTTCAGCACCGCTTCGACGAGGCTCGTTTCTTCAAAAAACGATTTCCATTCGATGACGCCGAGGATCCGTAGCGTCGTCACCGCATTGCCAATCGACACTTGATTCGCCGCCTGCCGGCAGAATTCGCGATGGCAGATCGTTTGCGGATCGACGAGGTGTTGCCCCGCCCATTCGTCGAGGCGTTCGGTGGTCGAGCCATCTTCGCGGATCGATTCCCAAATTGATGCCGCATAAGCATCGCTCGGGCGATTATCGAGGCGATGCCGCGCGCCGCGCCGCAATGTAGCCACCGCCGAGTTCGCCTGCTTGCGCTCCGCAACCGTGGCCAGCATCTGATCGACGAGGCCACGAAGCAGTTCGATCACCGCGAGCCGCAACATGATCGGCACCGCCCACAGTTCGCCGATCCGTAACGCTGTCGTCTGTTGATACTCGTTGACTGCCGTGCGGATATCCCGCTCTGCCAGCGAGCCTTCGCCGCGACCGATGATCGCCGCCGCAAGTGGGTAAACGCGCGGAAGCCCCGCATGGGGGCCGTTCGGGATGATCGGCAACTCGCTGTAATACGATTGCGGCATGTGGCCGCGAATTTGCCGCACGACTTCGTCGATCACGTAGTAATTATCGAGCAACCACTCGGCTTCGACGGGCACGCCTTCGCCGCGCGCGATCAAGTCCGAGAGCGTGCTGTGGGCCTGGGAAATCCGTCTAGCGTTGGAACTCAATCGCCGTAATAATCGACGACTCAACCGCGTACGAGCAGTAAGACCTTCGGCGGCAAGCGAGACAATCGTACGGTAAAAGTAACTTTGCTTGACGAGTTCGCCGGGCATATCAATTCCTCTGGTGCATCGTGACGGAACCCGTGCAAGATTATCGAAGATAGGCATTTTACGTGCCAGACTATCAACGACAAAGCCCCTCGGAATTCCGAGAGGTTATCGCGGTCGATAATCGGTTCTGGGCCTACGCCTTAGCGGTTTCTTCGGTCCATTCGCGCATCGCCTCTGCGGAGTTTTTGCTCAAAACGACCTCGGAATCGACGTGGTGGACCCAGTCGGTTGGTATGAAATGATGTTTGTTACCGGAGACGGGATCGTTTTTCACGAGTTTGATTTGGTCGCCTTCAACGTGATCGACCTTGCCGATTCGCGTACCGCAGGAACAGACGACGTCCATCCGGTCCTTGATCTTGCTGGTGTCCTTCATGATGCACTCCTCGATGTAGACAGGAAGCCGAACAGTACGACTTCCTGTCCATAATTCAGTGCAAAGGGCATGCCATACCGGCATCATGTTGCATTCAGTTGTGCGGGGATTTCTCGCTCGATCGCGACGGGCTTGAGGTCGGTGGTGGCGGGGCCATGGAGGACGCGACCGTTTGCGGAGAATCGCGACCCGTGACAAGGACAGTCCCAGGTTTGGTCGGCGTTGTTCCAACGAACGATTGCACCGAAGTGCGGGCAGGTGGCCGAAAGTACCGTTAGGCCGCTCTCGCCTTGCGTACGGCAGACAGCCAGCTTCGACATTCCACGGCGAACGATCATGCCTTCGCCTTCGGTCAACGAGAGCGGATCGCCTTTGTCGCCGGACGTTAGCCAGTCGAGGTATTGCCCTGCCGAGTTCGCATTTTCGCGCAGTAACGTTGCCGCCGTGGCGATTGACAACCGGGCCGGATCGTAGAGTTCCGCCCAGTCGTTCTTGCGTTCCATGATGGCGTCGGCGATCAACGACCCGGCGAGTGTGCCGTGCGTGAGGCCCATGCCGGAATCGCCAGTGACCACATACACGTTCTTACCCGCAGCTGCATCGATGCCGATCAAAGCGAGGCCATCGAGCGTTTCAAAAACCTGACCGTCCCAACGATACCGCACCGATCCGAGTTGTGGAAACCGTTGGCGTGCCCAGGCTTCGAGCCGGTCAAATCGCGCGGCAGGATTCGGTTCCTGGCCCGTTTTGTGGTCTTCGCCGCCGATAATCGCATAGGCTCGGTTGCTACTGTCAACGTGAAAGCGCACGTAGTGATAGGGGTCTTCGGTATCCCAAAACAGCCCATGCGGTGCCTTTGCGATTGGCAACTCCGCCGCGATGACGTACGTGTTGTACGATGCCAGTTTCGCATTGATTCCGATGCCGCCATTGATCGGCGTGTTCGTCGCCAACACTACGGACTTAGCCGTGACGGTACGCCCTTCGGACGTAATCGCGTGAAGCGGTTCTCCAGGTTCGACGCGATCGACGCGGCAATTCGTGTAGATTTGCGCACCTCGATTTTGAACGGCTCCCGCGAGGCCGACAAGGTACTTTCGTGGATCGAACTGCGCTTGATCGGGGAACTGCAATGCCGGTCCGCTCCGATTGCCGGATATGGGTAAATCGTGGAACCAATCGAAACGAATATCAGCATTCTTGCACGTTTGGGCTTCGTCGCGGAGGATTTCCTCGCCTGCCGCATCGGGAGCAAACAGATAGCCGTTGAGCCGCTGAAAATCGCAGTCGATGCGTTCGCGACGTTGGATTTCTTCGATCGTGTCGATGGCAGCGGCGTGGCTACGATACGCCCCGCGAACGACATCTAGACCGCGAAGCGATTCGAGCTTGGCGAATCGATCGTCGTAAATGCTACTGAGATGGGCCGTCGTCGCTCCGGTTTCGCCCGTACCAATTTCGGACTGCGCTTCGAGAACGACGACGGTTTTTTGCTCGCGCAAAAGGTGATATGCGACACTGAGGCCCGCGATGCCGCCGCCGATGACGCAAACATCGCAACTCGGATCGTCGTTCAGTCGACGACCGTTCGCGGGCAAATCGGTCGATGTTCGCCACAGTGGTGATGTACTTTTCGACATAACCGTGCCTCTTGTCAAATGATAAAAAGCCCACCCGGAACATCCGGGCAGGCCAGGGGAGCAACAGTATCGTTTGCCAACTTATGGGCGGAGGATCGTATCGCGACGAACGCTGCTGGCGACGGGAACTGCGAACAATCGCAGCGTGGGGCCAGCCCCGACGTAGCCACCGACTGCGGCAGCAATCATCGAAATCAGCGTCCCGAGGAACGACCACCAGGTCACGCGGGTCGTCACTTCAGCGGCATCGCGAGCGGCTTGCTCCGCTTTGACCTTCGTTGCCGGATCTTCGAGCGTGGCCTTCGCATCGGCAGGGGCGCTCTTGGCTTTTTCTTTCCACTCGTTGATCCGTTCCTGTGGAATCCCCATGCGTAATGCGCCGTTTTCCCAGTCGGACTGCGTCGTGTCGGCGACGTTGCTTCCGACGGTGACGACGCCAACCATCGTGTTAAAACCGGCTCGTACGCCGGTGGCCATCAGCCACAGAAGCATCGTGAACACAGCTGCCCAGACAAGCAAGCCGTACATTGCGGCTTCCCGCTTGTTTTCGCCCGTGGTCAATTGGCTGGCTACGAAGCCCCCAACGAACAGGCAGGCCGCCGTCACCACGATCGCATAGATCGCAGCCGCGAAGCCGATATTGCGACCGGCGAACTTATCGCTGATCGACAGGCCAATGGCCCCGCCAAGAAGCGTGAGCAAGAAATACAGTGCCAGCGACAGCACCGACCCCGCTACGATTGCGCCCCAACTGAGGCGGCTGCGAACTCCGACCATGTCTTCGACATCCACGGGTGTGGTCGTGCGATGATTCGTGGTATTGACCATGACATCTGCCATAAGTAGTCTCCGAAAAGGTGACACATTTTGCGGCCCCACATTGAGGCCAGTGAGAGGTGTTTATTGCAACTGCCGTGCCGGTTGAATCGAACATTTCAAAGCATTTGTAAAAGAAGGATTTTTCGCGAGGGGAAGTCAATATCGGAAGTGATCTTCTCAAGGCTGCGCACGAACGTGAGTCGCAATTCGCCGCGCCGCGAAGGCTTTGCGTAGCGAAGCGCGTACGCATCACCCATTCGCAACAGGCATCGCGGAATTGAGTGATACAAACGAAACAGGGCCGAGGCGAATATTCGCCTCGGCCCTGTTGTCGAGTCAATCGGACTTACTTATTGTCGTTGGTGCGTGCGGATTCACGCTTCAGCATAATCGAACATTTGCTCTTCTGGTTCGGGCTATTCGCAATGGTCGTTGCAGGCTCCGTTTTATCGTCCTTCGCATTGTGCAAGCACATCGCGAGCATGTCGTTCGTGAGAACGTACACGCCGCTGCTTTCCATCGGCTTGGCGTTATCGCCCTCCGTGGCGGTCACTTTGACCATGCCCATATCGGCGAATGAGACTTTCCAGGTCATGGCCGGTTTGCCATCTTTCGTGCTACAGGTGATCGTGTCACCCTTCGCCATCACCGTCATGTTCTTCGCTTCGGCGACCGGTTGGCCGTCCTTTTCCAGTGCGACGATCGTCCAATTGCCATCGAGCGAGGCCTGCGCCGTTCGGTCTGCGGTGCGGGGCTTATCCTCGGCTGGTGCAGCGGCAACCAACGACATCGTAAGAAGCAGTGCGTACATCATAGTCTCCACGAGCCGATTTCAAAATCGCGTCGTCTCGGCTCAGACCGGTCGCGATTGAGACTTCGCCGAATGGCGAGTCGATGAGATTTATGGCTCATCCGGGAAGTGCGTACTTCCTGCTGGCCAAAAGGAGGACCATGCCGTTTCTTGAAGGGTAACCAAACCTTCTTCAGGAGCACGGCATGT
>JAYVXI010000121.1:0-6015 GCA_043785305.1 Limnoglobus sp.
AGCGAATCGAATCGGCACGTTACTACCGCTATCGCAGACGTAACCTGCCGCCACCATTAAAGAACGAGCAAAAACGATAACGATACAGTAGAAATATACACTATGTTCAAACGAAAAAAGTGTAACAGTTGCCTAGTTCAGGATCATGCAAACGCGGACGCCGCAGTCGATGTTTCGGTCTTCCGGCGGGTAGTTGAGGCGGCGCGCCGCGCGACAATGTGCAGGATCGCTGTACCAGGAGCCGCCGCGAACGATGCGGTTTTTTTGTCCGATACTATACAAATTATCGCACCATTCGTAAGCGTTACCCGACATGTCCGAAAGCCCCCATGGATGAGTTGCCACCTTCGCGTAACTCCCCACCGTAGTCGTTCGTTCCAGATACGCACCCTTCGTCTCCGTGCTATACAGGGGAGATAAGCTACCGTCATTGTTCGCTTTGTCGCCGTTTAACGCATCGCCCCAATAGAAGTGTTGCTTGTTCCCCTTACCGCCACGGTACGCATACTCCCATGCATCCTCGTGCGGTAACTGGAAGCGACCGGCCTTGCCGAACGATTTTGCCATACCGCCCTTCGCGTTCAGCTTTTTCAAAAAGATTTGCGTATCATCCCAACTCAATTGCTCCACTGGAAAATTGGCCGTATCGAAACCTTGCACTTTTGCCTTGCCCTGGCCCGTCGCGCAGAAATAGCTCGGGTTCGCACCCATGACCGACTGCCATTCCTTCTGAGTACATTCGGTCTTCCCCAACCAAAAACCCTCGGTTTTGAATTGGCCCCGCGAAGCTTCCGTTTCGTTGTCCAGCCAATCCCGACGCTTCCCCTCAAAGAAGGTATTCGTCAAATAATCCTGCTCCGCCTTCGGCGAGCCCAATTGGCACGTCCCCTTCGGAATCCAGCAAAACACCATCTTCACTCCGTCTGCGATCTCGAACGAAACCTCTTCGCCACCCTTGAGCGAAGTGAGATCCAACGGCTTCGCCTCTTGGCCAACCAGTGAGAGCGAACCACTGAGCACGACGATCAGCACAAGAGTCATATTGCGGAGTGACATGATACGCATCCTCGGAACATCAGGCGTGTAATTGCTATAACTCTAGCAGTTCGCAACGACTCCGTCGATGGATACAACCGGCACGACGATTCTGTCTTGTCGGTCCAGCAGAATATAGCCCACGACGCCAAACCCGTTCGACTCGAGGTTACACCAGTTTAAGCCGGCTTCACGTGCCATGCTTTGACATCCTGCCCGAACTCGATCATCGGTGCTTTCTTAGCGGAGTCCATTAACTCGTGGAATTGATACGTCACATATTCCCATTCCGGTGTGCAGAACATCATGTAATAACCGTCCACGCCATCGGAAGTACAAATTGCCAGATTCTGGACAGGAAGTAGTGGATCTCCACAATTCGGCGGCGGTAAGTATCCAATCGGCAAGATCGGCAGCGAGAAGTAGCCGTATTCCACGATCGCGAACCCATGAATGGTTGCTGGCGTTTCCATCCGCGTCTTGCCTCATTTCCCTACCATTGTCTGCGGCTAAACTGGCACGGGAAGTATCTGCCCAAGGGTGTGTCAGCCAAACAAAACCGGACGGACCACAATCCATACGTGTCGCCATCGAGTACCAAAAACAACTCGAAGTCGTCTACCGAGTCGTCTGATCCCCTACCGAACGCGCGCTTTGCAACATCCACGGCCCGCGAGATTCGAATCGCCCAGGTACGACAAACGCGAGCAAGTAGTCGTTAGCATTTGAGACGAACAAATCGACATGAGCGGCGACCCGTTTGGCCAAGTCGAATCGGATCGGGTCGGGGCCATTGGCGTCGCCCGCCACTTCAAACTCGCCACCAATACAGTTGTACATCCACATTCCATCTGCTGGCAAGTATCGGAGTGTGGTCGGATCGACCGACCATCGTTGGGGACCGCACAGCACACCATCCACGCTGCTCTCCAACTTTGTGACTGAAGCAATCTGAATGGACTTTTATCCCGTGAAGCCGGGTGGCGGGGTGATGGTGCCGTCGTTGTAGCGTCCGGAGAGTTGGCCGGAGTTGAGGTTGGCGGGTGCGGACCACATGGCGGCTTCGACGTAGCTTTTGAAGTGCGTGCCGATGAGCCGCTGCCAGCCGTTGCCGAGGCTGTTGGCGGCCTGATTGGCGTTGATGCACAAACCGGAGTCTTGCACTTTCACGATCGTTTCGAGGCCGCGTTCTTCGAGGTCGAAGGTGACGAACGAGCGTCCGGGGCCGGTCCAATCGGGGTACATTTCGCAGGCCCACGTCATCCGGTAACCCGGCGACCAGACGACGACGGTGCCCCATAACACGCCGCCGCCGCCGTTCCAGGCTTCGTAAACGCGGCCGCCGAGTTGGCCTTCAATCACGAACCCGGCGGGGTTCTCCGCGGAGAAAAAATCTTTCGGCCACCAGTTATTGGTTTCCTCGGTCAGTGCCGTCCAGACCCGGTCGCGCGGGGCGCGGATCGACACTTCGAAGGCGACTTGGTAACTCTGCGCCGGCTTCATCATCTTCGGGTTCATCGTGGTGGCGTCTCGGGAGTGTCTCCGGGCCGCTGGGTGAAGTGGTCGTCGGCGCGGTACACTGTGGTAACATTAGGTTAGCAAACTCGACGCGAAGGAACTGCTATGATCCGACTCGCATTCGCGATTCTTTCGATTTATTTTCTGGCCGCAAATGCGAACGCCCAACCGGGTGGCACCGCCAAACTGCTGGACCCCGAGGCGAAAGAGCCGTACCGCTGGCGCGTGGCGTTGCATTTGTCGCGGCACCCCGTGTTCTCTGGGTCGTTCCGCGAACAACTCGGCAAAGAGATTCGGGCCGCGTTACAAAGCACGCACGGTGCGGCCGGCGAAATCGAAATCGTCGACCTCGCGGCACCGAGCGATCCGGCCAACCCGATGTGGAAAGCCTATGCCGACCGCGGTTGGGCCGCACTCGACCCGAGCGCCACGCGGGAACTGAACGGCGTCAAAACGCACATCTTGAAGATCGATTATCGCGACGGGGCGTTCCAACTCGAAGCGAAACAGTACGACGGCTTCTGCGGGATCGCCTCGCCGTTGCCGCGCAAACAAACGACGCGATCCAGCGAGATGCTCAGCCGCGTGGCGCTGCTGTTGCTCGAACCCGACTTCGGCCCCGTAGGTACCGTCGAACCGATCGCCGCAGAACCCGAAAACGTGATGATCACTTTGCGCGGGCACAGTGTCGCGCCGATGGCGAACTACGTGAAAATGGGCGACATCTTCGCGGTGTCGGTCATTCGCGACGAACGCAAACCGACCGACCC
This sequence comes from Limnoglobus sp., assembly GCA_043785305.1. Taxonomy (GTDB): domain Bacteria; phylum Planctomycetota; class Planctomycetia; order Gemmatales; family Gemmataceae; genus Limnoglobus. Next base: position 3,324 of record JAYVXI010000121.1, read on the forward strand.
GAAAGCCGATCCGCGTGCCCCCGTGGCAACGTTTCGCACCGGCGTGCCGTTCCCGTATACGCTTCTGAAAGTGATCGCTCCGGTGCAAGACGGCGCGTGCAAGTGCGTCGTCCTGACGCGGTGGCGCGATGCGTTCGGGCTAGATATTCTGGGCCGGAATGCGCGTCGCCGCGTCGGGCTGCGTTGCATCAAATTGCCTACGAAGGAAACCCACGTGCAACTGCGGCTCGTCGGGCCGGATGGCTCGCCGCACCCGCGTGGCTCGCTCCTTTCCGTCGCGGGGACCGACCTCGATTTCGCAGCGCAACCGGCGGGCGACGACTTGTTCGCGATGCGCGACGGCGTCTACAAATCGGCGCGCACGTTCACGAATGTCGCATGTATTTCGATCTCGGTCGGAGCCGGTCGTTCGCAACAATTTCCGATACCGGTGCTGTCCGATGAACCGATCGTGCTCAAGTTTGAAGTGAAGCAAGAGGAAGAAGATCGCGCGCTGTATGCGAACGAAGTCAACGCCGTTCGCGGTCGGGTATCGGAACTCGTGGCGGCGCAGGTGGCGTTGTTCTCGACGATGAACAGCCTCATCGATGGCGGCAAAAATCGCGACGCACTCAGCCGCGCCGAAGATGGCCTGGCGCGTGCGGACCCAACCGAAAAAAGCTTGGCGGAAGAAGTGAAACAACTACGAGAACGGCCCCTTGCCGCCGATGAAACGCTGAAGAAAATCCTCGACCGTTGCGATGTGCAACTCGGCATCGTCCGACGCGGCCAGAAGACACTGACCGAACGGATCGAACAACTCAAAGAACGCGCGTTGGCATCCGCCGATCCGGCGAAGCTCGAGAAGGAATTTCGCGCGAAAGAACTCGCCGCCCGAATCAAGGATCTCCTCAGCCGCGGCGATGTCCCCGAAGCACTGGAGGCGTACGATCAACTCATTAACTTGGTGCCGGAACAGCAAGATTTGAAGGACACGCGCGAGAAGCTCCTGGCCGAATGGACGCCGAAGGACGATGAACACCGCAAGAGCCGCGATACGCTGCGGACGTGGCAAGCAGCGAAAACCGTCGAGGAGTTTCGTATCGGTCTCGCCACCGTGAAGGCAATGATTGAAGTCTTCACTCGCAAACGCGACTCGCTCGGAATGCGACGATTGTTGAACAGCTTTGAACCCACGTATGCGGCGCTCAACACGCTCTTGCAAGCGACCGAAGGCACGACCGAAGAAGGCGCGAAAACGATTCTGCTGATCGAAGACATCGTTGCCAAAGCGCGGCTACTCGAAGAGTCCGTCCGCGAGTTCGCCAATAAAATCGCCACACCCGAGAAGAAATAATTTCCTTTTGTTGCTGGCCTCTGTGAGGCCGGTCAGAGACTGACATGCACCCCGCCTACAAGCTCATCGACGAAGCGAGTGTCTTCACCCCGGCACTCGTATTTTACCCCGCACTCATTCGCGAAAATATCGCCGCCATCATCGCGATGGCGGGTGGAACGGAGCGACTTCGTCCGCACGTCAAGACGCACAAAACCGCCGAGATTGCGACGATGCAACTCGAAGCGGGTGTGACGAAACACAAGTGTGCCACGATCGCCGAAGCCGAGTTGCTCGCGAGTGTCGGCGTTCCCGATGTGCTGATTTCGTACCCGCTCGTCGGGCCGAACGTCGGGCGGTTGCTGACGCTCATTTCTCGCTTCCCCAGCACCGTATTCTCGACGATCATCGATCACCCCGCACAGTTGACACCCCTCTCAGCAGCCTTGGCAGTCAATGGAAAAACGATCGATGTGCTCGTCGATCTCAACGTCGGCATGAACCGCACTGGCATTGCGGTGGGTGACGATGCCATGTCACTATACGCACAAATGGCGAACTCCCCCGGCGTGCGGCCCGGTGGCTTTCACGTCTACGATGGGCATAACAGCACCGAACCGCGTGCCGACCGCGATGCCTCGGCACGGGCCACGTTGAGCCGCGTACTGCCGATGCGAAGTGCTTTGCAGGAACGCGGTATCGCGGTGCCGCGGTTGGTGTGCGGGGGCACGCCGTCGTTCCCGAGTTATGCCGCGATTCGCGATGTCGATGGCCTCGAATGTTCGCCCGGCACCTACGTCTTGCACGACGTCGGCTACGGTCGTTACCCCGACCTTGCGAGCGTCACACCGGCCGCGATCTGCATTACGCGCGTAGTCAGCCGTCCCACCCCGAACCGCGTCACGCTCGACCTCGGCAACAAGTCCGTCGCCGCCGATCCGCTGATGGTGAAACGCATGAAGCTACTCGATTTCCCCGAACATACGATCGTCATGCACAGCGAAGAGCACCTCGTCGTCGAGACGACCGTGCCCGTCGATTATCAGCCCGGCGATCTGGTGTACGCGATCCCCGGCCACATCTGCCCGACGGTAGCATTGCACCGCGAAGTGTTAATCGCCGAGGGCGGCCAGATCGTAGCAAGATGGAAAGTCGCCGCCCGCGACCGCTTTTTGAGCGTGTAAACGCGCCGACCTGGGCGAATGTTACCATGCTGGAATCAAAGTTCCGGTGGTTCTTTCCGGCAAAACTGCAACCTGGATTTGAACCATGCCAAAACGGCTCATCGAAACTTTAACGGAAAATTCCGGAATTTCGATTGCAGTGATCGTCGCGTGCCGTTACGATCTCTCAAAGTGAGACTGGATTGGTCTCCTG
>JAYVXI010000122.1:0-44064 GCA_043785305.1 Limnoglobus sp.
CCGGAGCTTTGGCTCCGGCCTTGTCTTTCTTGCCCTTTCCTTATGGTCGGATCAGGACGTCCCGCGTCTGAAACTCTTGAAGAGCTGCGCGAATTTCCCCTGTTCCGGTCCTCGTCCTCCCACAGACTCGGCGTTCGGCGCTCCCCTAGGCTGGGGTGGCGGCCTCCTTTTTCAACGCACCGAACCTCTAGAACATCAGGCCGCCGATGTCACCATCTTGAGCAGACCAGCCATGCATTTTTTTTGTTCCGCCTAAAAAATGTCCATTTGCCCTTGCGGCAAGACATCTGTTCTATCTCGCGGGCGCGTATCGGCTTTTCGCTTGGCGCGCGATAGGGTAAGCGGCGGGCGCAGGCGCCGGGGCGCCGTCGGGGGAGATCGACATGACCGCCATCATCGATATTGCGGCCCGCGAGATACTTGACAGTCGCGGCAACCCGACTGTGGAAGTCGAGGTGACGCTGGAGGATGGCTCCATGGGCCGCGCCGCCGTCCCTTCGGGCGCCTCTACGGGCGCCCACGAGGCGGTGGAGCTGCGCGACGGCGACAAGTCGCGATACGGCGGCAAGGGCGTCCTCAAGGCTGTCGATGCGGTCAACCGCGATATATTCGACGCGATTTCGGGTTTTGAGGCGGAGGATCAAGTCAAGATCGACGAGACCTTGATCGAACTCGACGGAACTCCCAACAAAGCCAAGCTCGGCGCCAATGCGATCCTGGGCGTGTCGCTGGCGGTCGCCAAGGCGGCGGCGGACGCGTCGGGCCTGCCGCTCTACCGCTACGTCGGCGGCGCGACGGCGCGCGTGCTGCCGGTGCCGATGATGAACATTCTCAACGGCGGCGTGCATGCCGACAATCCCATCGACTTCCAGGAGTTCATGGTGCTGCCGATCGGCGCGCCGTCGCTGCGGGAGGCCGTGCGCTGGGGCGCAGAGATTTTCCATACGCTCAAGAGCCAGTTGAAGAAGGCCGGGCACAACACCAATGTCGGCGACGAGGGCGGCTTCGCCCCCAACCTGCCGTCGGCCGAGGCCGCGCTCGACTTCTGCATGAAGGCCATCGAGAGCGCGGGCTTCAAGGCCGGCGCCGACGTGGCGCTGGGCCTCGATTGCGCGGCGACGGAGTTCTTCCACAACGGCGCTTATGTCTATGGCGGCGAGAACAGGACGCGATCCATCGCCGAGCAGGTCGCCTATCTGAAAGGGTTGTCGGAAGCCTATCCCATCGTCACCATCGAGGACGGCATGTCGGAGGACGATTGGGACGGCTGGAAGCTTTTGACCGACGCAGTCGGGACAAAAGTCCAGTTGGTCGGCGACGATCTGTTCGTCACCAACGTGACGCGGTTGGCGCGCGGGATCAAGGGCGGGATCGCCAATTCCATACTCGTCAAGGTCAACCAGATCGGCACGCTGACCGAGACCCTTGCGGCCGTCGAGATGGCGCATCGGGCGGGCTACACGGCGGTGATGTCGCACCGCTCGGGCGAGACGGAGGATAGCACCATCGCCGACCTCGCGGTGGCGACCAATTGCGGGCAGATCAAGACCGGTTCCGCAAGCCGGACGGATCGCATCGCGAAGTACAACCAACTGCTGCGAATCGAAGAGCAACTCGGTTCGGCGGCCGTTTACGGCGTCGAAATGCGCAAGAAATAGTCAACACGATGCCAAACTTCTTCAGCGACCCGCCGTTTTTACTTTACGCGATCCTGTTTATCGGGTTCGTCGTGGCGGGGGCGGTTTGGTATCGGTTGCGAAGTCGTAAATCGCTGATTGCGGTGACAGCAATCGGCGCGTTGCTCGGTGCGTTAATTCTCATCGACCGTTTCGTCGAAAGTCCAAGGGAAGAATCGGTACGTCGCGTGGAAACGATGGCAGCAGCCGCCACGGCACGCGATCCGGCGCGATTCGTCGAACAGCTCGCGAAGTCGTTTGCCTACAACGGCAAGACTCGCGAAGATGTGCGGAACTCGGGCATCTGGAACTTAATTCGCGAATACAATGCGCGGGTGGCGGTGTGGGGGTTAGGCAAAGACGATTTTCAAATCCTCAGCGACACCGAGATCGAATTCGGCTTCTACGCGAAGGGCGAAGCGAGCGGTCAACAGGGTGCGGAGGTGAGGTATATTCTCACGCGATTCGTCAAGGAAGCGGATGGCGCGTATCGATTGAAGTCGATGAAATTCTACTCGCTTCAAAATGGCAACCGTGCCGAAGAACCGATCACAGGCTTCCCTTAACCTTGGCTGGCAGTTGCGACTTCACAATATCGAGATCGTCGACACGTTTGCCGAGGCGTTCCCGATGACCGCGTGTCGGGTGATCGTCACGGCCATAAACCCGCGTTGGGCGGAGATTGCAGCCGTGGCGGCCACGGGTTACGCCGCCTCGGTGATCGGCTGCGATGCCGAGGCCGGTATCGAGCGGACACTTTCCCCCGATGAAACCCCCGACGGACGGCCTGGCGTTTCGCTGCTCTTCTTCGGTTTCAGCCGCGATGGTTTGCAGAAAGCGGTCGTGAATCGCGTCGCCCAGTGCATTCTCACTTGCGCCACCACGGCGGTTTTCAACGGTTTGGTCGGTGATGCGGGGCGATCGATTCGCATCGGTGGGAACCTGCGTTACTTCGGCGATGGTTGGCAGATCAGCAAGCAACTCGACGGGAAGCGTTACTGGCGAATGCCGACGATGGACGGCGAATTCCTCTGCGAAGATCAGTTCGGCACGGCGAAAGGCATCGGCGGTGGGAACTTCCTCATCCTCGGCGAAACGCAGGCGGTGACGCTCGCGGCCGCAGAGGCGGCGGTGATCGCAATGCGTGCGGTGCCGGGTGTGATCATGCCGTTCCCTGGCGGGATCGTTCGTTCCGGCAGCAAGGTCGGCAGCAAGTACGCGAAGCTCAAGGCGAGCACGAACGAGGCGTATTGCCCTGTTTTACGTGGCGTATTTCCGAGTGCGTTACCGAGCGGTGTGAATGCCGTCTACGAAATCGTGATCGACGGCCTGGACATCGCGAGTATCGAGGAAGCGATGCGGCGAGGTATCCACGCGACGTGCGTACCGGGCATTTTGCAGATCAGCGCCGGCAATTACGGTGGCAAACTCGGCCCGCATCACTTGCACCTCAAGACTATCCTCGGCGAGGGAGTGGCACCATGTTGACACTCGCACTTCGCGAAACGTCTCGGATTCCCATCGAAATCGAAGGCATCACGCCGGATCGGCTACAGGCGCTGTCGCTCAGTGCCGTGTGCCAACTACCCGTACGCATCGGTAATCGCCCGGTGCCACTCGGCGAACTGTTTCGCGTTGATGGCGACTCTGCCGATGGCGTCATTCAGTTCCGCGGCAACCTCGAATGCATTAAGGGTATCGGTGCCGACATGGCATCGGGGCGGATCGTTGCGGAGCAGGTGGGCATTCATGCGGGTGCGCGAATGTCGGGCGGCACGCTCGAACTGGCGTCCGCAGGCAACTGGCTCGGCGCGGAGATGCGCGGCGGGCGGATCGTCGTAAGTGGCAATGCAGGCAACAGTGTGGGCGGTGCGTATCTCGGTTCGCGGCTAGGCATGACGGGCGGCGAGATTATCGTTCTTGGGAATGCGGGCGACGAAGTCGGCAACCGGATGCGTCGCGGGTTGATTGCCGTGAATGGCACGTGCGGCGCGTTCGCGGGGGCGTCGATGATTGCGGGCAGCCTGTTCGCGCTCGGCGGCGTCGGTGAACGAGCCGGTGCGGGCATGAAACGTGGCACCATCGTCGTGGGAACGCCCGACGTCGAGTTGCCGCGAAGCTTCGACTTTTCGTGCGACTATCGCCCGTCGTTCCTCGGCATCTACTTCCGATATCTCGCGTCAATCGCACAGTTCGACAAGCTCGCCTTGTTACAACAGCCTTCGCAGATGTTCCGCTGTTATCGTGGCGATCTCCTCACCGGCGGCCGCGGCGAGGTGTTTCAAACCCTCTCAGAATTGACGTAAATCCGAATTGCGGAGGCTCAAAAACTGATTTTTGGAGTGTTTTTTCCGTTTTAGAGACTCAAAAAGCCACTTTAGGATCGGGCATTGCTGTTTTGATGCCCTGCCGGTTTGCTGTAAATAGCATTTTCATCGTGGGTTACGGCGATGGCCATCGATTTCACATCAGCCGAAAGCACCGACATTATCGAGACACAATGCGACCGAAAATCGACACGATGCGACAATTCTATGTCATTTCGCGACAATTCCATGTCATTTGGCGACACTTTCGCGTACGTGCGTGACAGGATGCAAAAGTCGACTTACGTCAAATCGTCTCCGATTTTTTGACTATTGGCTTTCGTGTGGGTTCCACTTCGACCATCCGTTTAGCGATCCGCGCTCGCCGAATCGACGTACCGTTTTTAGTGCGTGTGCGTGCCATGCGGTTCCTCGAAAAGCCTAGATGCGAGTCTGGAAGAGTTTGGTCACAAGCTGTCTCGGTTTCGGAACGCGAACCCATTACGCTTGAGATGGTCGTACAAACTGCGATACATTTTCGCTTCCTGATCCCAAATCATACGAGAGAATTGCGTATCATCATCGTCAGCCATCGCTCCATTTTTGGCACGAAATAATACCGCACATGCTTCAATGGCACATGCAACATCGGCATGACCAATGGCACGAAACGCCCTGGCAGCATCGTCAATCCAGCCGCGATCATCAATGTGATAATGAATCCAAGCACCCATACCCGCGTTATTGGTAATGGCAATCACATCGTGAACGAAGTAGAGATTGCGATCGAGAATCGGAAGCGTGATGACAGGCAAGTCTCGCGGCACAATGTCTTTAAAACTTCGATCCAGACAATCGAAATGGTTTTGGATTGCTTCTTGAAGTTCATCCAACGATACATCGTCATTGTTCATCGGTAACCTTCCCAAGTCTCTGCTTGCTTGAAGGGACCGGGATGGCGATACGGCAGTGAGTGCCGTAATCGGGATCAAAAGGAATAGGCGTCGAGTCATGTTCTACTTCGTTTAACAAATGCTTTTCCAACCATATGTCTAAGATAATACTGACCTACGAAACTCGATGTCAAGCATGTTCCGAGACATTCCAAATCGCCTTCCGTTGAAGTTGCGTGTATAGCGGAGACACGATGTATCGACGACAACATAATTTTGCGAGTGTTTACGCCCCCACGCTTCGCAGAACCTACGTGGCGCTGCTAAACGTCGATTGCAATTATCGCATAATCCGCAACGGGTCGCCGATCTTTGGCGTTAGCGATCGGGACACGCCGGATGGCGAGACTCCCGAGCCGATGAGACAGGCGGCGGCACCGGCTACTAGGCCGGATGCGGATATGGGGTTTGCGACACCGGGGACGACGACATCGGGCTTGGGCCGCAAGGTAATCCCTGGCCCCGCACCAGAAACGCCACCGGGCAGACCGACCGTGATGACCGTTGCGGCATCGGAGGGGATCGCGACTCCGACGAGCGTGGGTGCGTAGGTTTGGAATGCGACGGTACCCTTCCCTGCCCCGTTCGCATCGACCGCGACCACGTAGATTCGCGGTTGAATCTCGAACGACCGCGCGTTCAATCCTGCGGCTTCGATGCGTCCGACGATCTGAATCGCGTAACGCCCCGCTTCGGTGATAGTCACTTCCAGCGATTGTTCGTACGTCGCAGAACCGGCCGTTCGCGACAATCGGACCGGTGCCGCAATCGACTTCGCGACGAGCACGAGATCGTCGGTTGCGGTCGTCTTGCCGGTAGGATCGCGTTGACGCAACAACTGGAACGAGAGCATCGCTGCGGCATCGATGTTGACTTCGTTGAGGTCGTCGCGCGGCTCGCGCCACTGCATACTGAAGCGCAACTTCGTGCCGGCGGCTATCGTTTGCGTGGCGACTCCATCGCTGCCGATCGACCCGAGGAAGTTGATCTCCGGCGTCCACGAACCGTTCGGCATTTTCGCGGCTTCAGTCGCGAACTCCATGATTCCGTTACCGTCCACATCGAGAAACGAACCCGACCAGACGCTGCCCACCGATGGACTCGCGGCTTGCACCCACGTTGGCCGCGACTTCGCGTTCGAGGGCAATCGCCGCGTCGAAGTCGATGCACCGGCAATCCGCGCGTCGAGGAGTAAGCTCAGATCGCTCATGCCATCGAGCGAGTAACCATCTTCCCAAACGAGCGTGTTGAGGATGACGCGGCAGGTTTTCAGTTCCAGGAGATCGGCCTTCAACTTCACGAGGCGATCGTATTTCGCCTTGAACGCGGCTTCATCGTCCTTCAACTTCGCGAACGACTTCTGTGCGTTTTCGCGGCGCACTCTCGGTTTGTCTTCGTCGCTCAGGTCGCCAAATGCTTTGCGATATTCATCGACGACCCCATCGCGACGGATGCCGAGGACGTCCGATTCGACGATGAGTTCTTCCGACCGCGTTTGTACCGCAATCGACGAACTCGGTACGCCGTAAATCGCCTGTGCGAGCGATTGAATCTGGTGAATCGCAGCCGGATCGACGCGAATCAGCAGCAGTTCGGCTTCGGGTGCGGCAATGTGAACGTGCGTGGCCGCAAGTTGTCCCGATGGCGATTGCACAGATTGCGGCAACGGCGAGACGGTCGGGGAAATTTCCGCAGTGAGGTCGATAAGGCGGGCGTTCTTTGGGAGTGGCCCCGTGAAGTCCGTGCCGATAATTGCCACCCGCGAACCGGCACCGCGATAGCCGCTCGCATGAAGTTTCGCCAACCCCGACGATGCGAGAAACTGTGCCGCATCGAATGGTTTCGCCGTCACTTTCGGTGCATCGACCGCCCAGCGAGGCAAGCGAATCGTGTGGAAATCCGGTAACTCCGCCAGCTTCTGGAGGTCGGCAGCGTTCACTGCGGTCAGTGTCAAGAGTGGGCCGACGGCCCCTTCAATCGAAGCCGTGGGCACGCGAGTTTTGATCTTCAAGCGTACGTCGCGCCCGCCGTCGGGAATCGGTGCGTACGCGATAAACTCGACGCGAATCGGCTGATTCTGCTTGGCGGCGTCTGCCAACACCATTCGCACGTCGGGTGCGTACTTCGGCGACGTGCCCGGCGGCACGATTGCCAACGCAGGCGGGGCGGACAGTTCCGGCAGCACTTCGATAATTCGCAACGGCAACAGCGAGCGAAACGGCTGGTTGAGTTGATCGCGCGGGATGTCGTTGAAGAACCAGCCCGTCGGTTGATCGCGTAGGTCCGTCAGCAAGTTCAAAACGCGCCCCGCCGGGATCGCGCCGCGAACCCGCGAATAGCCCGCGTGATCGTAGCCGACGTTTTCGCGGAAGCCGAGCCGCGTCAGTTGGGCGGCCACTTGATCGTGGAACTGATGCTGTTCGGGCTGATCCAAACCGGACGTAATCAGAGCTTGGATTTCCACGAGTTTCGTGGTGTCGTCGGGTAACTTGACATCGACGCCGCGGGTAATCACCGTCAGAATTCGCGGGTCGGTGATGAGCGAATTCACGGCCTTAGTCGGCACCGTCCCCGACAAACGCTCCGCCGTCGGATCGAGAATATCGAGGTCGGCATCGGGCTTGGCATCGGCTACAAAACCGAGCTTCGCAAGGAACTCCGACATCGTGCGAAACTGACGCACCCGCTCATCGCGACCCGCCTGAATCCGGTAACGCAAATCGACGTGAACCGACTCCGGTTTTGCCGGAAAAACCACCTGTGCGGGGGCCGCACTCGTAGCGCCGACAATCGCACTCGCCGAGAGAATCCATCGAGCGAGACCGGAACAACGTAAGCGCATAGCATCCTCGCGGTGGCGAGCCAACAATAAACGGTGTGGTTTATTCTGTCGTCCGCGAGCATTCGTGCCAAGTACGGAATTCCAAATATCGTGCGGCAAATCGCTCAAGTCGCAACGAAGAACCGGCTAAACGTCAAAATTGGTTACAAACGAAGCCGATCTCGAAACGTAAGCCCTTCGACATCTGTGTAAAATATGCATCCGACAAAACCGTCGTGGAGCGATCATGAAAACTATTGCTCGCTTGCTATCGACGGTGGCTGTTGTCGCTTGGCTTACCGGTGTTTGTATCGCACAAAGTCCGACGACACCGGAGGCTCCTGCGAAAACTTTGGCCGAGTGGATCGCGGCACTGAAGGGCAACGACGGTAATCTTCGCAGCGAAGCGCGCGATGCGCTGCGTCCCGATGGTCCGTTCAAAGACGTCGCTATGGCAAGCCTCATCGAGGCTCTCAACGATGAGGCGAATACCAACTGTTTCGTCGAGACGATTTCGGACTACCAGACGGCAGCGGTGCCGAGCTTGATTGCCGCACTGAAACGGCGTGAGCCTGGTGTTCGTGCCGGTGCGGCGATGTGTTTGGGGCTAATACGGCCCCGACCGGTCGAGACAGTTCCGCTTCTGCTGGTTGCGATAAAAGATACGAATGCACACGTTCGCGGTTCCGCAGCCGGTAGCCTCGGCAGTCTGCGAGTCGCAACGGACGAAGTCATTGCCGCACTCATTTTGGGGCTGAACGATTCCGATGTCGGTGTTCGCGAAAATAGTGCGATGTCATTGGGCGAATTGGTCCGCAAACCGGGGCCAGCGATCCTGGCGCTCGCGAAGTTATTGAAGGTGAAGGATGATGGTGTCGATTGGTTGGACGGCGTGCGTTGGAGTACCGCCAACGCAATCGGATCGATCGGGCCTGCGGCGGCTGCCGCCGTTCCGGCGTTGATCGCTGTGTTACGCGACAAACAACAACGCCACAACGGGAGGAACTTTGTACTCGCACTCGCACGGATGGGGCCAGCCGCCAAGGAAGCTGTGCCGACACTTCTCGAAGTCTTAAAAGAGACCGACGATTCGTTTTACCGTTGCGTCGCGTTGGTTTTCGGAACGGGTCGCAACCTGCGCCCGGTGACGGTTTTCGTGAAGGAGTGCTTCGGAAGTCGCCCCTACAATTTCGTGATGGAACGGCTTGAGGACCTTCATTCGAGTCGAGGAGGATTGCGAAAAGCAATCATTCATACACTCGGTTCGATTGGCCCCGATGCCGCGATCGCCGTACCGCGACTGATCGATTTTGTGAAAGATCGGATGAGCCTGGAGAATGACAACGCAATCGCCGCGTTGGGCAAAATCGGACCGGGAGCCAAAGCGGTTGTGCCACACTTAATCCAGATGCTGGCAGTACAGCCGAACGACAATGATGTCGTAGAAACCCTGGGCAAAATCGGGCCAGATTCGATCGCCGCAATACCGACGCTCATGGCCATCGTTCGCAATCGCGATCTCAATTCATCGCAGCGAAAAACGGCCGCAGAGGCCATTGCCAAAATCGATCCGGCGTTGGCCGTGAAAGAGCATTTGGACATCGCGCACTTCAATGTCCGCCTCGGCAAAATCCCCGTTGTGACTTTGCTTCCCCGAACACCGGTGACCGTGGAGCAGAAAACGCGAATCGTCGCGTGGATCGCTGCGCTCGCAGAAACACAAAGCCCGGACATTGGCTTCTCCGGTTCCGAAACGGGGCAGAACTTCGCACCAATACCCGGCCAGCGACGTCGGCAAGTGATTCTTTTCGACGGCAAAAAACATCGCACTTCTGAGGCATTCCGTAAATTGGTCGAAACCGGTCCCGTCGCGCTACCGTTCCTATTGGCAGCAGTCGACGACCCGACTCCCACACAATTGCGCGTCAGCGATTCCTTCGGCACACTGATCGTTGGCGGCGCAGAAATCCTCGGCAACCCCGTCAATCCCTATGAAACAAGAGCTTTTGCTAAAGGAGAACTCGGTAGACAAGAAGAAAGTACGGATCCGGATTTTGAGAGCGGGTTCCAACAAAGGTACACCGTAAAAGTCGGCGACATTTGCTTCGTTGCCATCGGTCAGATAGTCGGTCGACCATACGAAGCGGTGAAGTACGTTCCGACTGGAATCGTCGTCGTCAACAGTACGACATCGTACCCCGATGCACCGAAACAACTGCGAGCAATCTGGGCGGGCAAAGAACCGACCAAATTACTCCTCGATTCGTTGCTCATCGACTATGCCACCGAAGGCATCTTCAACGGTAAGACGTTAGCCGGTTGGTCCGAAGGTAGCCGCTATCAAATCGAGGCGACGATCCGCTTGCTGTATTACTTCCCCGAAGAGACAGCCCCACTCATTGCCGCACGCTTAAAATCGCTCGATGTCTCGGTTGCGACTTCCGATGCATCGATGCAGCGCGACGTGAAAAATCGCATCGCAACAGTCGCGTTCATCGAGGCGGTATCGTGGTGCCAAGCGGCAACGATTCGCGAGGCACTGGCCGACATCGCCAAACGCACCGACGATCCGCAGATCAAAAAGGTGCTCGCACCGGATGCGAAATAAGTCTTGCACTTTTTCTGCTTGCTTCGCTTCGCGATTCGGTTTAATCTGCGTAGGTCGGTCACACGTCACTCGTGGAGCAACTAGTCATGCGTCGCATGTCCCTTGCTGGTCAGCGTCGGTTGTTCGGCTTCGGATTGTTGGGCATCGCGGGCTTTACCATCTACTGGTATCTGTTCTCGACGGGCATTCCCGTAATCTGGGGGCCGAGCGCGAGCGCGTCCGAGATGGCGGCGGGCCGCGAGTTGTTCGAGCACGAATGGACCGCCAACGATCCGCTGGCGAGTGGCGATGGCCTTGGGCCAGTGTTCAACGCGAAGTCGTGCGTGGCGTGCCACTTCCAGGGCGGCGTCGGCGGTGGTGGCGAAGTCGGGCATAATGCCACGCACTTTGAAATCCTGCCGCAACCGGGCCGCAACGAGTACGTCACCGGCGTGCTGCACGATTTCAGCGTCAATGCTTCCGAACAAGAATCGATGGCCACGCTCAAGGCGCGATACCCCGTCATCAAGTTTCCACCGCCGCCGCCACCTCCGCCGGGACATTGCGGTTACATTCCGACACAGAAGCCCGACGTCGATCCGATCCGCACGCTTTCCGTGCAAACGACCGCGATGTTCGGCATCGGCTGGATCGACCGCATTTCCACGCGGGCGATTTTGCACAACTATCGTAGCCGGGCGTTCCGTGCGAACATCAGCGAAATGAAGATGGACTTCGACACGATACCAACGGGTCGGGTCAGTTTGCTCGCCGATGGCCGCATCGGTCGATTCGGCTGGAAAGCGAACTTCTCGACGCTCGAAGAGTTCGTCGCTGCCGCATGTGCCAACGAGTTGGGCCTCGGCACACCGACGAGCGCACAAGCCGAACCGCTGAAGCAAACGGCCAATCACGACGTGCCACCCGACCTGAACAAAAAGCAATTCGCGAGCCTAATGGCATTCTGCGACACGTTGCCGCGGCCCGTGGAAATCGTTCCGACAACAACCAGCGGGGAGCAACTGGCGAAGCACGGCAAAGCCCTGTTCGCAAGCACCGGTTGCGCGACGTGCCACGTGCCGGACATCGGCGGCGTGAAGGGCGTGTACAGCGACTTCTTGCTTTACAGCCTCGAAGAGCCACTCCCGAACGGTGGCCCTTACGGCCCCGAACCGCCTGTCGAAAACGCGCGGCCATCGTGGGTGCCACGGCCCGACGAATGGCGAACGCCACCACTGTGGGGAGTCGCCGACTCCGCACCGTACCTGCACGATGGCTCGGCCTCGAACCTTCAACAAGCGATTGTTCGACATCGCCGCGATGGCAAAGTCGCAGGCGACCGTTACGCGAAGTTGCCCGCATCGGAACAGGCGGCACTGCTCGCATTTCTCGGCACGCTGAAAGCGCCACCCGATGCGATACCTGCGGCGCAGTCGGTCAACCGGAAGAAGCGGCTCGCGAAGAACGGCTGATCTCGCGATAGAATGCCTCGAACCGTCGCACCATCGCGGTGCGACTGTACTCGGATTCGACCCGGTGCCGCGCCCGTTTTGCAAGAACGCGGGCCGAGTCTGGGTTCGCGAGTATGTCGCAGATTGCTGCTGACAGTGCCTCGTCACTTCGTGCCGGAATCACGGTACCTGTCCCACCGAGAACGACCGCATTGGCACCCACATCGGTGGCAACTATCGCACGCCCGGCGGCCATGTATTCGAGCAGCGCGTTCGACATGCCCTCCGAGTGCGACGGCAGCACGGCAATATCGACACAACCGAGGAAGCTAGGCACATCGGACGTCGCACCTATCAGCTCGAAGCGGTCGCCGAGACCAAGCTCTGTCTTTAATTGCAGCAAATCCGCACGTTGTTCGCCATCGCCCGCCACCCGGAATCGCACGTGCGGGTAACGCTCGCAGACAATTTTCGCCGCCCGCATTAGCCCGTCGATGTTCTTCACCGCACGCAGATTCGCCACGCAGCCAACGACAATTTCCGACCGCAGTAATGGTTCGGGAAGTGCGGCGAAGCGTTCGAGGTCGACGCCATTTTCGATGACGCGAATGCGTCGTTCGGGCAACCGATCCGCTTCGATGAGCGCCTGTTTACCAGACTCGGAATTCGTTAGCGAAACCGTCACCATCGGACGAATGATTCGGTTGAGGATGCGGTGCTTTCGGGTGAGCCAGTAACCGAGGTTGTTGCGGACTCGCACGATCGCGCCGATGCCGCAACAACGGGCAATTGGCACCGTGAAATACGAGGCATCGAGGAAGTACGCTTGCAGAATATCGGGTCGCACTTCGCGCCAGATTTTGCGCAACCGCCACGCGGCCCGTGCGGCTTTCGGGTGAAATAGCTTCCGAACGCCGAGACGGGTAATCTGGCAGTCCATCGGTTCGAGCGATCGCGATTCGTCGCCTTCGCCATCGAGTAGCACGAGCGATGGTTCGACCTGCGAACGGTCGAGGTGCTGGATGAGCGCAAGTAGTTGCGATTCCGTGCCCGCCCGGCTGAGATTGTCTATGGCGAAACAAACGCGAAGCGGTGACATCGGTTAGCCCGCTCTGCGGTTCGCGATCGCGAATGGCTCGAACAACCGCACGTATTCCGCTGCTTGTGCCTCGAATGTGAATCGCTCGTTCATGCGTCGTCGTCCCGCTTCGCCGAACTGCGTTCGCGTGGAATCGTCCTGAAGCAGATGAAGGATCGCGTCGGCCATCGCGTCGGGTTGCCCCGGCGGAACGAGCAAACCGGTCTCGCCGTCGGCGATCACTTCGGGAGTTCCGCCGACCCGCGTCGCGACAACGGCGACGCCGGCCGCACTCGCTTCGAGCGCCACGTTCGGCAATCCTTCGGTATGCGAAGGCAACACGACGAGATCGGCCCACGGCAGATATTTGTCGATATTCGCTCGGAAACCTGCGAGAATGAACCGTTTCGCGATACCGAACTCGCGGATCAGTGCCTCGATTTTCGGCAGTTCGTTCCCTTCGCCGAAATGTACGAAGCCGACGTTCGGTTCGACTTCGAGAACTTTACGTGCTGCACGTGCGAGAACGTCGAACCCTTTTTCGGGCGATAAACGACCGGCGGAAATCACGAGCCGCGACGCGGGAATGTCGGCGAACATCGCTTGGAGTTCACGCTCTCCTTCGGGATTCTTCACGGTAAATGCGTCAATGCGTGCCGAGTTGCGGATCACCGTCACGCGATCGGGTTTCACGCCCGCGGTGCGGATCTTTTCCGCTTGCCCATCCGACACCGCCACGACGCGATCGACGTAGCGAAGGTTGAAGCGGTCGCAGCGTTCGTACACGCGGACTTTGAAATTCTCCCACGTCCAGCCGCGCGACACCGCGATAATCGGGATCCCGGCCCGGCGTGCTGCGATGCGGCCGAGCACGTTCGGCTTGTAAGAATGCGTGAGAAGAATGTCGGCTTTCATCGCGAGGAGCTTCGTCGTCACGTCGTGGATCGCAGCGCGAACGTGCGGCGTATCGTGCGAAATCGCCGCCGCTTCAAAACCCGCTCGGCGAACGGTATCCAAAAACGCCTCGCATCGCCCGCCCTCGGAGAACGATAGAAACGACGTCTGGAACGGCGCAGGCAGGTGTTCAGCCAGCCCGAGCATTTGCCGTTCGGGGCCGCCGAAAAAGGTACTCGCCGTTAGGTGTACGATCCGCATGAGCCGTTGAAGTCCGTAAGGAAGACTTAAATTTAAGGCGCGTAACTCGTTGGCATCAAAGTGCCATTCGCCCGGCTACGGTGGTATGTGGCGACTTGGCGTACCGTCGCGTCGGGATCGTTCTTGGCGAGCACTTCGATCCAGTTGGCGAACAGGACTTTCGTTTCGATGGCGACGCGGGCGGCGGCGGCTCGCACGGCGGGTTCGGGGTCGCGGCTCAGGTATTCGAGCCATGGGCCGACGTCGCGCCCCGGTTCTTCGGCCAAATCGAGCAACAGCGAGAGTCGCTCGGTCGCGTTCGGGTGCGTCAACCGTCGACCCATGCTGATATCCGTTGCCGAACGGCCGCGAGTTTGCAAAACCGCTTCGCATACCGTGCGAACTTCGCTTGCGGGATCGTTCAACCAGCGGAAGAGTTCTTCATCGGGTAATGTCGTGTCGTTCGCAGTGCCGACGCCGAGAAGCGCGGAGGCACGAACCGACGATTCCGCATCGTGCAGCAACGGTTGCAGTTCCGCGTGGAGTTTCATACCCGGTCTGGCGGCGATTTTCGCGGCAATGACGCGAACGGAATTGGTGGAACCGAGGCCCGATTTCACCACCACACGCACTTTGTCGAGGATTGCGGGGTCGGAGCATTTCAGGAACTCCGGTGCCAGGTTCAGCACCGCAACTTGTCCCGGCTCGCTGTCGTTTTCGTATGTGGCGAGGATGCGTGTCGCGCATTCGGCTCGTAGCGGATCGATCGCAGGCAGCGTTACGAGCGAAGTCTGGATGGCTTCGCCGATGCTGGCACACATTGCCTCATCGCCGGTGTTGAGACTGGTAAACAAGCGATTCCGCCCGACGTTGCCAGAAGTGAATAACTGCGTGGCGAGGCTCAGACGTTCTTCGTGCGTCGTCGCGCCGCTCAGGCGATGCTCGGTGTACCGGGCGCGAAGTTCGGAATACTGCAACGCCCCATACGCGGTACTCGCCGCTACGATCGCCAGCCCGATGCCTGCAATCCGCTTCCGGTTACTCGCCATACGAATGCTCCCGATGATGGATCGAGAGTTAGCCTAACCCGATGCGGATTCATCGAGCAAGCTCAACTGGAACTGACTGATTAACCGAGTAACCATTCACGGGGCAGATTGCATTTTCAACATACCATGCGCCGTAGACACAATGGTCGGACCCGTCACACTCGCAGCCGTGGGTTACACTTGAGATCGTCTCGAGTGCAGAGCCATAACCGAGAGGACGGGTCCGATGAACGCAACGTTACGCTATGTGGGCTTAGACGTCCACAAAGATTCGATCGTGATGGCGGTGGCGGAGGGGAGCGGCGGCGATGCGGTGGTGTGGGGTCGCATGGAGTTATCTCACTTCACGCTCAGCCGATGACATTAACGTAGACTTGGCCGCACGTTTGAAGGATCGGGTGTTCGCGACAATTCGACTCTCAAGCAAATCGAGAATACAACACATTGTATGATCGCGGGAGTGTCAGTGTGGTCTGCTGGCAACCAATCCCTCTCGGCTCGGAAACCTACGGCCAATGAGTCGGGCGTGTCCGTGTCACGCCCTTATAAGACCAAAAAGTATGCACTCACACAGGTTGCATTTTCCGCAATCTTCGACACCAAGAACCTTCAAAAGCACCGGGGGAAACGTAGTTTGAACTCAATACTGCCCTTATGAGTCTATCGCAAATCAGTGACAGAACCTCGACAATCCTTGGGAAAAGCATTTTCCAGAGCCAGAGTTAGCGAAAGTCCATCCGGTCCAAACGTAGCTTCAGCCAATTTACCCGTCAATAGTGCCAGATTCGCAGGCAGTCAGGCTTTCGGAGCGGAGCGGCAATACACCGCATTAGCCCGCCGATTGCATGAATTGGTCCGCCATTTGCATCAGTTGGCCCACCGATTGCATACACTGGTGCGCGCCCGGACCACCGCGTAACGAGTCCTGCGACACCCAACGAGCACAGCATCATGTCGAAACAATTAAAACGGATCCGAGCGATATTGGCAGTCTCCCTGGCGGTGACGGCGCTTTCCCTACCCGCGTGCCGACCTACGCATGCCGAGGAGCACCGGCCGGAGCACGCCGAACACCACAACGCACTCGTGGTTACGAGTCCTCGGGTGAAGGATGTCCTCATCACCCAGCGGTACGTCTGCCAGATCCGCTCGCAGCGCCACATCGAAGTCCGCAGCCTTCAGGAAGGGTTTCTCGAGGCCATTAACCTCAAGGAAGGTCAGGCAGTGAAGGCGGGTGAGGTGATGTTCCGGGTTGTGCCGACTCTCTTCAAAGCGCGCTTGGATGCCGAAATGGCGGAGGCCCAACTCGCGCGGCTCGAACTGAACAACACTAAAAAACTCGCCGAAACCAATGTCGTGTCTCAGAACGAGGTTGCGCTGTTCGAGGCCAAACTGGCAAAAGCCCAGGCCAAAGCGGACCTGGCAAAGGCGGAGTTGGACTTCACTGAAGTCCGTGCACCGTTCGACGGCATAATCGACCGGCTCAGCCAACAGCAGGGGAGCCTGGTCAAGAAGGAAGAAGTGCTAACGACCCTGTCCGACAATGACGTGATGTGGGCAAAGTTCAACGTGCCCGAGGTCCGGTTCTTCGAGTACATGGCCGACACCGGCAAGGGGAAAGTCAGGAAGAGTTCTCGAATCGAACTCGGGGACGCGAAGATCGAACTCGTCCTCGCCAACGGCAGCAAGTTCGAGCACGATGCTGGCAACATCATCACCCTTGAGGGCGAATTCAACAAGGAGACCGGAAACATCCAGTTCCGCGCTGACTTCCCGAACCCACAGGGCCTGCTGCGGCACGGCCAGACCGGTAACGTGCTGATCCACCGCACGCTGCACGATGCCGTCGTCATCCCGCAGCGTGCCACCTTCGAGACCCTCGACAAGCGGTACGCATTCGTCGTCGGCAAAGACGACGTGGTCCATCAGCGAGAGGTCGTCGTCGCGCACGAGATGGACGACATCTTCGTCATCAAAACGGGCCTCGACGCACACGACCGGATCGTCCTCGAAGGGGTCCGACAGGTCCACGATGGTGAGAAGATTCAGTACGAGACGCGCTCGTCGGAAGAGGCTCTGACGAACCAGAAGCACCACGCGGAATAGCGGCCGACGTCCCCAACCTCACCGGAACACCCACCAAGACCATGTTCACAAAAATCCTCCACCGACCGGCGCTGGCGATCGTTATCTCGGTGTTGCTCCTGTTCCTGGGAGTGTTAGGGATGAAGACCCTACCAATCTCGCAGTTCCCCAACATCGCGCCCCCGACCGTGCTGGTCTTCATCACCTATCCGGGTGCGAGCGCGGAAGTGCTGGTCGATTCCACGTTGATCCCGCTGGAGCGGTCGATCAACGGGGTTCAGGGCATGCGCTACATGTCCTCCGATGCGACCAGTGCCGGCGAGGCGACGATCCGCATCTACTTCGAGCCGGGTTCCGATCCGGACATCGCGGTCGTCAACGTCCAGAACCGGATCGCCATCGTCAAGAACCTGCTTCCGCCGCTGGTGCAGCGGGAGGGGATCATCGTCAGCCAGGTTCAGCCGAGCATGTTGATGTACATCAACATCTCCAGCACGGACAAGAACGTCGATCAGAAGTTCCTCTACAACTACACCCAGGTGAATGTTCTCCAGACGATCCGCCGCATCCGGGGTGTCGGTACGGCGACGATCCTGGGCAGCCGCACCTATGCCATGCGAGTGTGGCTGAACCCCGACCGGATGCGCGCCTACAAGATCTCCACCGAAGAAGTCATGAAGGCACTCTCGGAGCAGAGCGTCATCGGCTCGCCCGGACGGCTCGGCCAGGCCACCGGGATGACATCGCAGTCGATCGAGTACGTCCTGACGTATAAGGGACGGTTCAACAAGGCGGAGGAGTACGAGAACATCATTCTGAAGGCGACCCCGGAGGGCGAGATCACACGACTCAAAGATGTGTGCGGCGTGTGGAAGGACGGCAAGCAGACCTCGTACGGGGTCGAACTCGGCTCCGAGTTCTTCGACATCTATTCGGATATCGACGGCCGCCCATCGGCGGCGATCATCCTCAAGCAGAACCCCGGCTCCAACGCGGCCGCCGTCATTGAAGAGGTCAAGAAAGAACTCGAGCAGATCAAGAAGGAGTCGTTCCCGCCTGGAATGGACTACGAGGTTACTTACGACGTGTCGAACTTTTTGGACGCCTCGATCGACAAGGTGCTCCACACCTTGCTGGAAGCGTTCATTTTGGTGTCGCTGGTGGTCTTTCTGTTCCTGGGGGATCTGCGCTCCACGCTGATCCCGATTCTGGCGGTCCCGGTGTCACTCATCGGCACGTTCTTCTTCATGCAGTTGATGGGCCTGTCGATCAACCTGATCACGCTGTTCGCGTTGGTGCTGGCGATCGGGGTTGTGGTGGACGATGCAATTGTGGTCGTCGAGGCGGTTCACGCCAAGATGCACGCCAAACACCTGTCGCCCTACCGCGCGACCATGGAGGTGCTCCACGAGATCAGCGGTGCGATCATCGCCATCACCCTGGTGATGACGGCCGTGTTCGTACCCGTGACATTCGTACCTGGACCGGTCGGCACGTTCTATCGCCAGTTCGGCATCACAATGGCCACGTCCATTATCCTGTCCGGGTTGGTGGCCCTGACGCTCACGCCGGTCCTTTGTGCGATGATCCTCAAGCCGCACACTGGCAAAAAGAAGCGTGGGCCGCTGGCCATGCTGCTGCATGTGTTCGACCGCGCGGTCGAGCGGGTCACGGGCGGGTACGCTGCGATCCTGCGACGGATCCTCACCCGACGCCTGATGACCGTGCTCATTATCGCGGGGTTCGCCTTCGGTGTCTTTACTGTGAACACGCAACTCCAGTCCGGTTTCATCCCGGGCGAGGATCAGGGCATCATCTACGGGATCATCCAGACACCGCCGGGTTCGACGCTCGAGTACACCAACGCCAAGTCCCACGAACTCCAGAAGATCGCCAAGGAACTTGAGGAAGTCACTTCGGTTTCCTCGCTGGCCGGCTACGAGATCCTGACCGAGGGTCGCGGCTCGAACGCGGGTACCTGCGTTATCAATTTGAAGCCCTGGTCGGAGCGCAAACGGACCTCGCGCGAGATCACCGAGGAGATCGAGGAAAAGTGCAAACAGATGTCCAACGTGAAGATCGAGTTCTTCGAGCCGCCCGCCGTGCCGGGGTACGGTCAGGCCGGGGGTGTTTCCCTCCGCCTCCTCGACAAAACCAACACGACCGACTATAAGCGGCTCGGCGAGGTGAACGATAAGTTCATGGCCGCGCTCGGCAAGCGCAAGGAGCTGACAGGGCTTTTTACCTTTTATACCGCGAACTACCCGCAATACGAGTTGGTTATCAATAACGACCAAGCCATGCAGAAGGGCGTGTCGATCGGGCGGGCGATGGACAGCCTCAACATCCTCATCGGCAGCACCTACGAACAGGGCTTCATCCTTTTCGGCCAGTTCTACAAGGTGTACGTCCAGGCTTCGCCCGAGTTCCGGCGCTATCCCGAAGACCTGGAAAACATGTTCGTCAAGAACGACCGCGGCGAGATGGTCCCTTACTCGGCGTTCATGAAGGTCAACAAGAAGCAGGGTTTGAACGAAATCACCCGCTACAACCTCTATCCGTCGGCCACAATTCAGGCCGGGCCTTCCCCCGGGTACAGCAGCGGTCAAGCTCTCAAGGCTATTCAGGAAGTCGCCGCCGTGACGCTGCCACCGGGTTACGGCCTCGGCTGGGAGGGCCTCTCTTACGATGAAGCTAAAAAGGGTAACGAAGCGGTCTACATCTTCCTAATCGTCGTCGCGTTCGTGTACCTGGTCCTCGTCGGCCAGTACGAGAGTTTCATTTTGCCTCTGGCGGTGATCCTGTCGCTGCCGATCGGGATCTTCGGCTCCTACTTGTGTTTGCAACTCATGGGGCTGTCGAACGATGTGTATGCCCAGATCGGCCTCGTCATGCTCGTCGGTCTGCTCGGCAAGAATGCGATCCTGATCGTCGAGTTTGCGGTGCAGCGTCGCCAGGAGGGTGCGTCCCTACTGGATGCAGCCATCGAAGGCGGGAAGTTGCGGTTCCGGCCGATTCAGATGACCTCGTTCGCCTTTATTGCCGGGCTACTCCCGCTGGTGTTCGCTACCGGTGCTGGGGCGATCGGGAACCGCACCATCGGCACCACCGGGGCCGGCGGGATGCTCTTCGGCACCGTGATCGGGGTGTTGGTAATCCCCGGCCTGTATTACCTGTTCGGCAAGATGGCCGACGGGCGCAAACTCCTTCAGGACGAGTCGGAAAGCCCACTCAGCGAGATCCCGCGACGCAAACCGCTCGAACCGCGCGGCGAAGGAGACTATGTGCCGCACGAGGGCGGTCCCGCACCGGCGAACCCCGCCCCGCCGACGGGCATCTCCGACGAGGCCTCGCCCGAGAACATTGAAATCCTGCTCATCGCCGCTCCGAACCCTCACCCGCCGGCGGAGGGAACCTCGCACTGATGCGTTGGGGGTCTGAGTAAGATTTCCCGAAAGAATCGTCTGGATGGCCTAGATCGAAAATGCCGATAAGAACGCCAGGGACGTTCTCGAACGTGCGATCAAGGATAAAGCGGATGAGCCATTCACTGAGATTTCCCGAAGCCCGACGAGAGCGGTGTTCGGTCGCCGGAGCGATCACTTGCGGCGTACTTCTGTTCCTGCCGTCGTGTCAACTCCCCAGCCTCCGCCAGGCGGAGCCAGCGCCGATTGTGCCGGTGGGCTACAACGCCTCGGACAACTCGAACGCGACCGGACCAGCCGACGCGGAAAGCTCGGCGAAGGTCGGGGTCGAAGATTTCTTCCGCGACGCGGCGCTGACGCGGCTGATTCAGGAATCGTTGGTCGGCAACCGAGAACTGAAGGGGCTGGAAGAGGACATCGAGATTGCCCGGTACGAGGTGCTGCGGCGGCGTGGGGCGTACCTCCCGTTCGTCGGGTATCGCGGAGGTGCGGGTTTGGACCTGTCCAGCCGCTTCACCCGCGAAGGGGCCGTCGATGCCGCGCTCGACATCCGTCCCAACGGGCCGATCCACAACCCGCTGCCGGACATCCTCACATCTTTCAACGTCTTCTGGCAGTTGGACATCTGGAGAGAGTTGCGAAACGCTCGTGACGCAGCGGCTCTGCGTTACGTGGCTGCGATCGAACGGCGCAACGCCTTCGTGACACGACTGGTCGCGGAGGTCGCCGAGAATTACTACGGAATGTTGGCACTCGACCAGCGGCAACTGACGCTAGACCAGAACATCAAGCTCCAGCAGCAGAATTACGACATCGCGAAGGCCAAGTTCGAGGCCGGTCGCGGCACCGACCTCGGCGTGCAGCGGTTCCAGGCCGAAATCCGCCGCAACCAGAGCGAGAAGCTGATCGTCCGTCAGGAGCTCGTCGAAACCGAGAACCGAATCAACTTCCGCCTCGGTCGGTTCCCGCAGCCGGTCGAGCGCACGGTGGGCGGTTTCTTCGACCTGGAAATTCACGTTCTGAGCGCAGGGGTGCCGGCGGAACTACTCCTGTACCGCCCCGACATCCGCCAGGCCGAACGAGAATTGGTGGCCGCGGGGTTGGACGTGAAGGTCGCCCGCGCCCACTTCTTCCCCCGGCTGGACCTCAACGCGAACGTCGGCTATCGGGCATTCAGCCCAAAGTATCTGTTCAACACTCCGGAGGCTCTGGTCGCCAACGTCGCCGCCGATCTGACCGCGCCCCTGATCAACAAGTCTGCGGTCAAAGCCGAGTATTTGACCGCGAACGCGCGACAATTACAGAGCATCTACGAGTACCAGCGGGTAGTCCTCAACGCCTTCGCCGAGGTGGTCAATCGCATCTCAATGGCGGAGAACTTCCGCAAGAGCATCGAGATCCGGAAGCAGCAGCTGACCGCGCTGGAGTCGTCAGTCGAGATCGCCACCAAGCTGTTCCAAGCCGCCCGCGCCGAATACGTGGAGGTGCTGCTGGCCCAGCGAGACTTGCTTGAGGCGAGGACGGTCCTGATTGACACCAAGCGGCAGCAATTGTCGGCCGTTGTGAACGCCTACCAGGCCCTCGGCGGCGGCAACTCGCTGTCGATCCCCGGTGAACTGCCGCCCCTGACTCGCCGCCAAGCCAACGGCAAACCGTAACGGCCTCGTGGGTACTCGTGCTTTCAATCCAAGGAGTTGAAGATGAAATTTCGCGCACTCAGTGGTGCCCTGCTGCTCGCGGTCCTTACGGCCACGGGTTGCGGGACGATGGCGAACCTCGCCCATTCGAACTCCGATCAGGGCGGACGGATTCCGTTCGGCGGTGTCAAACGAGACATGGCGGCCATTCACAAATCGTCTGGCGAAGAACCCGGCCCCGTAACGCACCGAAAGTGTCAGTCGGAACAGTATCCCCACGAGATGCTGACGTTCCTGTGTGCCGTGGATCTGCCGTTCAGCCTGGTCGGCGACTTGCTGACGTGGGCGTACACATCGGCGTATACGACCGTGAACGCGCCGGTTCCGGTACCCCCTGTTACGTTCGCAGCTGCGCCCGCAACTCTGCCGCTCCCTGCCGCTCCGCCGGCGATGAAGCAAACTGCGGTCCCGCCCGCGACGCAGCCGATGGGCCCAGCCCGTTCCCAGGATCAGCCCAGGATCTACCCGGGGTGAACGACGTACACTTTACAGCCAATTCCCGCACGAAAATGCTCGCCGCTATGAGCGATGAAAATCTGTTATAGTCTTGGTATCGCGTGGATGTTAGCGAATGCACGTCTGAGGAGAAATCGCATGTACAGTCGATTGAGTCGAATGGGTCTGTTCCTTGCGGGCGGGGTGTTGGCCGGGGGTTTGGTTTACGGGATGTTTGCCTCGCCCGCACCAGTCACGATGGCGATGCCACTCGTCGAGCCGCTGCCGGTGGTGACCGCAGAAGCGAAGCCCGCGAACCCGTCGGTCGAGCCGGGTAAAGTCCACTGGCACGCGACGACCGAGGTAGCACTCGCCGCCGCCAAGGTGTCCAAAAAGCCGGTGCTCGTGTTCCAGATGATGGGCCAACTCGATCACCAGTTTTGCTGAACCAACGCCCGCCTCGCGAGAACCGTGCTGTTCTCCAATACCGAGGTCGCAAAGTTCATCGATGCCACGTTTGAACCCGTTTGGGTCAGCGTACGCCCCGCTCCACTCGTCACGATCGACTTCGGCAACGGTACGAAGGTCATGCGCACACTCCAGGGCAATCTCGCAACGTACGTTTGCGATGCAGAAGGGACGGTACACGACGTCCTGCCCGGCATCTACACGCCAGTTCCGTACCGCGAACAACTTGAGCAGTTGGCCACGCTGGCGAATGATCTGGCCAAAGTCTCTGTGGAAGAGCGGATGACGCGATTGAAGGCGTATCACGTCAAGCGAGCCTTGGCGTTGGCCAAGGCGGTGCCACCGCGCGTCGCCGCCATCGGTATGACGGGCGGCGGGGGCAAAGGCGGCTTCGGGGGAGGCAACCAGGCATTCGGCGGTGGTGCTGGTGGATTTGGCGGCGGCAATGGTGGTCATGCTTTTGGTGGCGGTGGCCAAGGTGGATTTGGAGGCAACAGCAAACCACTTTACGCGGGAATCGAAGGCCCGATCGAAGCGGTGCTTGCGGGGCGACCGTTCGTTTCCGCTTCCCCACAAGGTGGCGATCTGGCGAACCGTGAAGACCTCAAATTCGATGTGTTGGTCAACGAAACGGTCCGTCGGAAACTCGTTCACGACCAACTGGCCACGCTCGGCAACGTCAAACCCGACGACCTCAAGAAGTGGCTGTTCCGCGTGGTCCTGAAAGCCGATCTCGACGACGCCAAACTCGGACTCGGCCCCGTGCTGAACGACGGCTACCCGTTCGGTGGCGAAGACACAACGAAGTAACGACGCCACGGATGCAGGTGGCGGACCGCGTGTGTTGGCAAAAACTTGCTGACGAACTCGCAAACGACATTGGCGAACTTCTTCGGCGGCGATTTGAACAACCGCAGCGGCATCCTTTCCAAAAGTGGATTTGAGGATCACGTCTCTCGAAAGTGGACAAATTTAACGTGTGCGTGGTACTCTGTGTGCGATTAATTGAAACTCTCGATCGACACACAGGATCGGCACCATGAACTCGGAACCGGTTTGCGTAAATCTTGGTGGCGAAGGCGAGATTGAGGGTGCGTGGAATCAACAGCCACCGTTCGCCACGGGTGCAAGCTGGCAATCGACGACGATCCTCAACCCCAACAAAACGATTGCCGAACTGGAGTCTGAAGGTCACATCTTCGTTATTTGCCCGAACGATCGATTGAGTTTCGATGCGGACTCGGTCGATGTTGTGTACACTAACAGCATTGCGATCGATCGCGTGACCCACTTGGGACCGTCGCCGCAATCATCGGAAATTCAGCGTATCCTGAAGCCGGGTGGTGTCTGGATGCACGACGGCCAAATACGATGGCGGAAATCATGAACCGATTCCAGAAACTGTTTCGCCGCGAAACACCTGTACCCCTCGGGCAAATTTACGCAGATGATCGCTCCGCGCTTTTCCCTTCGGTCGTTGCCGACTCGCCGATTCTGGAACTTTGGCCACGAAATCGCACCGTACCCACGACTGGCACATTTTTGCTCATCGGTGTCGCAACGTGGTCCGGCTACGACATGAAATTACTCGATGAAGTCGAACACGCCATCGACAAACCCGACAGTGTGGGCGTCTTCGACATGCAAGAAGCCCAGCACCCCGACGATTTCGCTGCTCGTATTCCCGGCTTGCGCGATGTCGTGCAAGGCCCCGTCGTTGGCCTGTGGAAAGACGGGCTGTTGATCGAATCGGGATCGGGCCACTCGGCACAAGACATCGTTTTCAAATCGTGCGGACTCAACCCCAACGATATTCCTCAACGACTTTCCACCAGCTTGAAACCAGACTATGCCACGACCCGATGACCGTAAGCCGAACCAACTTCGCCCGCTGACGTTTCAGCGGCAATACACCCGTAACGCGCCCGGTAGCGTGCTCGTGCAGATGGGTAAAACCGTCGTACTTTGCACCTGTTGCGTCGCGAAGGACGTACCCGATTTCCTGAAGGGACGCGGCCAGGGCTGGATGACCGCCGAGTACGGCATGTTGCCGGGTTCGACGAACACGCGGAAGGCACGCGATAAGGCGGGCAAAGTCGATGGGCGAAGCGTCGAGATTCAACGCCTGATCGGCCGAAGTTTGCGTGCGGTGATCGACCTCGCAAAGCTCGGCGAACGCACGTTATGGGTCGATTGCGATGTCCTCGACGCCGACGGCGGCACGCGCACCGCGAGCATCAACGGCGCGTTCGTGGCCGTGATCGACGCGCTGCATTCGGTAAAAGATCTGACGTCACCGATTAACGAGATTATCAAGGACAGCCTCGCCGCGATCAGCGTCGGTATCGTCGATGGCGAAGAACGGCTCGATCTGGAATACGTCGAAGACCGCGATGCGGAGGTGGACATGAACCTCGTGATGACCGGCAAAGGCCAGTTCATCGAAGTGCAAGGGACCGGCGAAGAATCGACGTTCACGCGAACGCAACTCGACCGCTTGCTCGAACTCGGAGCGGCGGGCATTCTCGAAATCAGCGGATTGCAAAAGGCCGCACTCGGCGACCGCTGGCCGTTCTAACGCCCGACGACCCACATCGCGATGCCGCCGATGACGACGGCATACTCGGGTTCGCGTACGGAATCCGGGTCGGCTGGCGGTGACAGTCGAATCGCTTTCGCTTCGTGCAGACGACGAATGCCATCGTGGAATCCGGTGACGCTGAGGTCGGCGATCTGCTCGCGGAGTGCGTGGAAGAGTTCGGACAGGCGGCACCAACCGGCCCCACCGCTCGATTTGCGACGGTCCAGATATTCGAGTGCGGTCACGCCCCACGGTACCGAACTCGCGACGGTTTCGCCCATCACGGGCACCGCCGCTTCCGCCCGGCGGATGGCGGCTTCGACGCGCTCGGCGAGGCCGTCCAGACGCTTCATCATGTCGCGCGAATGATGCTCGAAGCGCAACGCCAGTTGTGCGGTTTCATCGCGGGCCATCGCCATCCAAACCGGCACGCCTTCGCGCGTCTCGCCGATCACCGATTGCAGTTCCCGCAACACCGCTTTCGGCGAATCGCGTTCGTGAACGTATTCGACCGCCTTCGGCATCGCTCGCACCCACTCGACGACGAGCTTCCCGCGATTCTCCGTGCGAACCGTCTCGAGCAAGCCATTCTTCACGGCTAACGTGGCTGCCGCACCCGATGCCCCCGTGCGGCTCGGAAACAATCCCGCGAGTTTGCCCCAGCGAAACAGCCGATGATCGCTCGCCGAAATCAGTGCGAGTTTCAGGCCGTCGAGCAGGATTTCGTCCTGCTTTTCGAGGTCGTGTGACGTGCGTGTATCGGCAATCGCTTCGGTGATCGTGTCGGTTTCCATACCTGTGCTTCGGCTGAATAATTGGATCGGGAATGAACCCTCGCTACTGTAACCGTGTCCCGAATTTTGCGAAAGCCCAGCCTGATCGATCGAGATTGACATGCCCCCAGCGACGAACCTTCGAATCCTCAGCGGCGTTCAGCCATCGGGCAAGCTGCACATCGGCAACTACTTCGGTGCGATCCGACAACACATCGCGCTCCAGGAACGCGGCAACGCCTTCTACTTCATCGCCGATTACCATGCGCTAACAACTCTGAAAGAGGCCGAGGCGAAGGAAGCCGAAGACGCGCGAAACAACAATCGCACGCCGAAAACCGCACGCGAGATTCTGAGCGAAAACGTCCGCGATGTCGCACTCGATTATCTCGCGCTCGGCCTCGACCCGGAGAAGGCGGTGTTCTACCGGCAGTCCGACATTCCCGAAGTGTGCGAACTCGCGTGGATTCTCTCGACCGTCAGCGGCATGGGCCTACTCGAACGCGCGCACTCGTACAAGGATAAAATCGCGAACGGCATCAGCCCGACGGTCGGCTTGTTCACGTACCCGATATTGATGGCGGCGGACATCCTGATCGTGCGCTCGAACCGCGTGCCGGTCGGTCGAGACCAAGTCCAGCACCTCGAGATGACGCGCGACATTGCGGGCTACTTCAACCAGGCGTACGGCGAGGTGTTTCCCGAACCCGATTGCCACCTCGCCGAAGCGGCCGTGGTGCCGGGTACCGACGGCCGCAAGATGAGCAAATCGTACGGCAACACCATCGACATCTTCGCGGAAGGCAAAGCCCTGCAAGCGACGGTGATGGGCATCCTCACCGATTCGACGCCACTCGACGCGCCGAAAAACCCCGACACCTGCAACGTGTTCGCGTTGTACAAACTGTTCGCGACCGGCGAAGAAGTAACGAAACTCGCGGATCAATATCGTAACCCGCAGTTCGACGCCGAGAGCCGAAAGGGCCGGGCGTTCGGTTTCGGCGACGCCAAGAAACTGTTACTCGCGAAGATCGACGCGGAGTTCTCGCAGGCCCGATTGAAGCGCAAGCAACTCGCGGCCGACCCCGTTGCGATCGAGGAGATTCTCCGCCAAGGCGCGATACGCGCCCGTAGCGAAACGACACAAACAATGGAACTCGTCCGAACCGCCGTCGGAATGCAGGCACGCCGCGTGGGGTAACTGTAGCCGAAGTCGTGAGACTTCGGTTCGGCGGTCGCGTCGGAAGTCTTACGACTTCCGCTACGAAGAAATTAATCCCTGCGCGAATCGCGTTCGTCCGCTGGCTGAATTCTGCACATCGAGCCGCACCGCTTCGCGTCGATGCGTCTGGAAATTCCATTCTTTCGCGCAATCGTGAACTACCCTTCGTTTCAGAACAACCGGAACGATCCCGGTCGAATGCGCGTATCGACCTGCCTGCCGAGGACGCCTTGTGTCCAGTGATTGCCCTTACTGCCAAGCCGTCCACGAAGACCCGCCATCCACGCACGGGATGCCGGTGACGCGCTGCCAATCGTGCAATCGCTTCTTTCCGCGTCTGCGATCCGAAGCCGCCCGAACTCGCGAACTCGTCGAAGTGCATTCGAGCGTCGGCGGGATGGAATCGCTGTCGAAGTCTGGCAGTCCGCTTTCGTACATGAGCGGGTTGGCGTCGGCGGAAATCACACCGTACCCCGGCTCGCAGCGTTTGGTCGTCAGTCCGACGACATCGACCGAATGCGTCGATCTCAACTCGCACAGTTTCGTTCGCAAAACACCTGCCCCCGCAATGATGCCGACGATCCCCGGCTTCCAGATCGATCGCGTGATCGGCTGCGGCGGCATGGGTACGGTCTATCTCGCACGGCAACTATCGCTCGATCGCCCGGTGGCGCTAAAAGTCATGAGCCGCGTTTGGGTGAACGATCCCGTGTTCGTGGCACGATTTACGCGAGAGGCTTACGCGGCGGCGCAACTCAATCACCCGAATTTGGTGCAAGTTTACGACATCGGCGAATCGGAGGGGATGCGGTTTTTCAGCATGGAGTACGTGCAGGGCCGCACGCTCGCCGACACGATTCGTTCCGATGGCAAGATCGATCCAGAATCGGCGGTCGGGTACACGTTGCAAGCCGCACGCGGGCTGAAACATGCGCACGATCGCGGGATGATTCACCGCGACATCAAGCCCGATAATTTGCTGATCGACGAGCACGGCTTGGTGAAAGTCGCCGACTTGGGTTTAGTGAAAACGCCGGACTTGTCGCGCGATGCGGACAAGGTCGATTCCGATGCGGCTTCATTAAGCGGGCTGCACAGTTTGCCACCGGATATGACCGGCGTGCGAATCGCGCTCGGTACGCCTGCGTACATGTCGCCGGAACAGTGTCGCGATGCGGCAAGCGTCGACCATCGTGCCGATATTTATTCGCTCGGTTGCACGCTGTATGTCATGGTCACGGGGCAACCGCCGTTCCAGGGCGATACGGCCGTCGAGTTGATGACGGCCCATGCGTATCAGCATCTCATACCGCCCGAAGAAATTGCCAACCGCGTGCCCAAGGAGCTTTCGTGCGTCATTCAACGCATGATGGCGAAGCACCCCGGCGAGCGCTTTCAAACGATGGCCGAAGTCGTTCGCACGCTCGAACAATGGCTCGGCGTCCACCACACAGGGCAAGTTTCTGCACGCGAAGAACAGATAGCGGAACTCGAAGAGTGCGTCGATCAGTACATCGGCGCACCGGCGGCCGTGCTGCGTTCGCGGGCGATCACTGGCTTCTTAAGCGTCTGCCTGATTTCCACGATCATCCTCACGCTGGTCGGCCGGCTCGAGTGGGCGTTCGGCATCGCGGGCATGGTGATCCAGTTGGCGGGGATTTACTTCCTCGTGAACGGGCTGACGCAGAAAACGCACCTTTTCCGGCGGTTACGCCAGTTTGTCATGGGGCTATCCGTCGGCGACTGGCTCATCGTTGCCGCTACGGTCGTCATGTTCGCGATCTTCCTCTGGATGCTGAAACTGTTCTGGGTTTGGGTCGGTTTCGGGCTGATCGCAGCCGGGTTGGCGTTCGCGCTTCGCCTGAGCCTCGACCGCACCGTTGCAGCCGAACGCCGCGTGGCGCTCGCGGGGTGCGAACGGCTGTTGCGACGGATGCGCGTAATCGGCATGGATGAAGATCAGCTACGCCAATTCGTGGCCAAGTATGCGGGGCGAATGTGGGAAGAATTCTTCGAGGAACTCTTCGGCTACGAAGCCAAGATCGCCGCACGAAACAAATTGCTGCGGGGCGAACATGCGGGACGGCGCGAGAAGTTTGCCGTGTGGCGCGAGCCGATCCTGAACCTGCTCGATCGTGTCGATCAATCGAGACAGGCGGCCAAAGAACGCAAGTTACTCATCCAGGTCGAAACGGATCGACTCGTCTCGACGGGCCTGACGATCCGTGCGGCACGTCATGCGGCAACCGAAGTCGCCAACGCGATGGTGCGGCAAGCCGACGCGATTCGTTCGGCAGAAAACAAACAGAAAGACGCACCGCGTTCGCGTACGATTCCGAACGTGCATCGTTTAATCCACCAGGCCGAGAAGCCTGCGATTCCATCGGGCGACAAACTGCGGAATGCGTTGCTGCTCGTGCTCGGGCCGTACGTGCGTGGCGTGATGGCGACGGTGTTCCTCGGCGGGTGCGTGGCGTGGTCGATCCAGAATCGGGTGATCTCGATTAGCCGGATTCTCGGTGAAACGGCGGCGATCGAATATCAACCGCTAACCATTCCCGATGTGCCGTCGTTCCTGACGAACTGGTGCGATACGGCCACGGTCGGTTGGGCGGGGGTGTTACTTCTCACGTCGATGTTTTACCGCGGCGTGCGCATGAGTTTGCTCGTCGTTCTCGGTGCCGCCGTCACGGTGGCCGCGCACAAACTCGTCGCGATACCGAACGTCGAACCGATCCGCGATTTCCACGTCGGTGCGATGCTCGGCACGGTGTTCGCGCTCGTCGGCTATCGCTTTGGCAGACGGTAGCGGTTGTACGAATCGCGCCCATCCGATGCTCGTTTTTCCTACTCGCGTTCCGTCGGCTACCGCACTGCAAACCGTCACTTTCGTGAAATAATCACACCTTGTTACCTCGGCTGTCTCAGGGAAGGCTCCCATGCGCAAGTGGCTACTATTCGCGGTAATCACCGGCATCGTCGCGGTTGCGGTTCCCGTCGTTCGCGAACTTTCCGCCGATGCCACGAGCGTGGCCTACACCACCGTCCGGGTTCCCGTCGGCGCGACGCTGACGATCAACGGCCAGCGTACCGAGCAGATGACAGGCATACGTCAGTTCGTGACGCCACCATTGCCGCATGGTGGAAGGTTCAGCTACGAGTTCATCGCCACCTTCACCTGGAACGGCACACTCACGTCGAAGAAGCAACTCGTCCGCATTCGCGCGGGAGAATCGCTCGACATCGACATGATGGCCGCCCCCGACTTCGCCACGCCCGTACCCGTTGTCAAACCGCCAGAAGTGCCAGTGTGGTTGAAGGAAGAGCCAAAAAAGCCAGAGCCGAAGAAACCCATCGCCCCACCGAAAGTCGAACCACCAAAGTTCGAATTGCCGTCAATCCCGCCTTACCCCGAACCCCCTACGAAGACGCGGAGAATGCCACCGCCGGATCCGCTGTAAGTCCACCCAGGGGTACGACGAAACGTCTAACCCTGGGCTATATGATGCAACCCCGTTGGAAATTGGGAAGTCACCGCGTCAGAAGTCTCACGACTTCCGCTACGAAGCAATTCCGGTTACTTCCCCCCAATGATCGCCACCCGCGCCGCCGAACCGGGTACGTCTTCCAACTCGACGCGGAGATCTTCGGTGCGTTTGGTGCGGTCGATTAGGATCGTCACGATGTTCGGCCCTGTTTTGAAATCGAGCACGGTTTCGGGCCTCACATCGACCGTCGCGTTACCGAGGTAGACCGTTAACCCAGCGACGGTTTGGAACTTCAACTTCGCCGCACCGGGCGCGGTGACATCGAGCGAGAAGCGAACGACTGATTGTGGCTCCGAGCCGTTCCACACGACGAACTTGGGCACATCGTTGACCGGCAGGTCGCCGGAGACTCTCGTGTAGACAGAAGACCAAACGAACGCCGTCGGGTTCTCCGCCGTGGCCGAAACGCGGGTGCGACGGAACAAGTTCAGGTTCTCATTGAGAGGATCGATGACCTGCCAACGTCGTACGAGGCGTGCGCGGTTCGGCGCGTACGGCCCGACCTTGCCGAGTTCGGACATGAAGCGAACGAGGTCGACAAATTCCTGTCGCGTCAGCGAATCGGTGAGGCCATCGGGCATCAGCGAGCGGGCGTTTTTCTTGCTCGCCACATCGTCGGCCGCGATCGTCACTTCCTTGTCGTCCGACAAACGCAACACGAGTTCAGTCTTCGTTTCGCGGAGCTTAATCCCCGAAACGACCTTGCCCGAAAGCGTTTCGACTTCGATCGCGTTGTAGCCTTCTTTCACCGCCTTGTTCGGCATCAACAGCGATTCGACGAGGTAATCGATCTGGGCACTCGCGCCGATACTTGTCATGTCGGGGCCGACTTGTCCGCCCGCCCCAGCGACGCCGTGGCACGTCAGGCACTGCATTTCCTTGCGCCGATAGATCGCTTCACCGCGAACGGGGTCGCCTTGTTTCTGAACTTCGACTACGAACTGCTTCACTTCATCGGGCGTCGGATCTTTACGCGCCGCCGTCAAGTTGCCCGCTTTCGTGAGGGCGTCCATCAGCCCCGGTAGATTCTGTCCCGAACCGCGAGCGATACGCAGGCCGATCTTCGCAGTGTCGGCCACGATCGGCTTGCTTTTCTTCAATGCCGTTTCGAGTGCAGCAGGTCCACCCTTTTGGCGAAGGAACGCATCGAAAATGTCGCCCGCGGATTGCGTGAGCGTAGGGTCGGCAAATAGCTCCGTCGAGGTGGTCGCGGACTTCGCAAGATCGAACCCGAT
Source organism: Limnoglobus sp. (assembly GCA_043785305.1). Lineage (GTDB taxonomy): Bacteria > Planctomycetota > Planctomycetia > Gemmatales > Gemmataceae > Limnoglobus. Next base: position 32,525 of record JAYVXI010000122.1, read on the forward strand.
CGTGCGGACGAGCGCCATCGACCGCACCGGCGTTCGCTTGTCGTTGGCAACGATGCCGGTGAGGAACTCCTTGGCGCGGGCATCGTTGTACGCAGCCAGCCCGTCGAATGCCGCGTCGCGATCGTCGGTGGCCACATCTTTCGCGGAAGCGGCGATGGCTTCGAGCGCGGGGCGAACAGCGGCGTCTTTCCACAAGCCCGCTAACCGACATGCGGACCTTGCGGCCAAGCGATTATCGGGATTGCTGCCAGCTGCGATCTCGTCGATCATCGACGTAAGGCTGAGATTCTTCGGTGCGGGGACTTTGCGAACCCGTGCCGCGTCTTCGAGCGATTTCAACAACGACACCCGTTGCGTGGGGGTCGCCTTCGCGGCATGTTCGAACACTTTCGCGAGTTCGTCCGGCCCGCCGATTTGTGCGACGAGCAACCAGATGGCCGACTCCTGATCCGGCGACAGTTTGCCACTCGTCAGGAGTGCCACCAACGGCTTCACGGCATCTTTGGAACCCGATGCTTCCATCGCGAAGACGAGCTTCTTCGCGTCGCCACCGAACGTCAGTTCGCCCGTCTTGAACGCGGGCAGCCAGATCGGTTCGAGGTCGCGGACCGTTAGCCAAAGTGCGTAATCGAGTGTCTTGTCCATTGGCTTATCGAGTGCCTTCAGTGCGGTTTCGACGGCGTTCGGTGCAGTCGATACCGCGAGGCCGCGAATCGCTTCCATCCGTACGCGAGGCGATTCGTCTTGCACCGCCGTCGCGAGCAAACTCGGTGCGTCTGCGAGCTTGTCCTGCCAGTGCGTCAGCACGCGAACTGCACCCGCACGCACGCCAGGATCCTTCGCGGATAGCAGCGAACGCAGCAACCCCGCTTCGGTTTCATCGAATGCCTGATACATCCAGAGTGCTTCGAGGCGATGGGCTTCGGCATCGGGTGGCAGTGCCGCCACCCACGTGGCCAGTGCGGGCAGAACCTCAGTCGGGCCGAGTTCCTTCAGCACCCGCTTCGTTTGTTGGCGGGTCCAATCTTCGGGCGATTTCAGTTGATTCAACAGGTCTGGAATCGGCGTACCCACGAGTTTGGGGCGGGGAACCAGTGGGCGTCCCTTCGCGGTGATCCGCCAAATGCGGCCGTGGGTATGGTCGCGGCGCGGGTCGCGAAAATCGACTTCGCCGTGCTGGATGATCGGGTTGTACCAGTCGGCGATATAGATTGCGCCGTCCGGCCCCATCTTGACATCGATCGGCCGAAACGCGGGGTGGTTCGTCTTAATGACTTCTTGTTGTTCGCGCGATTCGTAGGTGCTGCCGTTGTCGCGAAGCACGAAGCGACAGACGCGGTGGCCGCGGAAATCGTTGGTAATGAGGCTGCCTTGCCAGTCGTCGGGCATGTGCCGGCCGCTGACGACTTCGAGGCCACAATGCTTCGGGCTGCCGGGGTTCATCCCGTGCAAGATGCGGTTCGTGCCGTATGCCGTCAGGTACGAGGCACCGGGCACCGCGTGGTTGATACCCTCGCCGCCCGCACCATCCGTGACGAACGATTGGCCGTACTTATCGAAGTGGTGGCCCCAACTGTTGACCCAACCGCGTGCGAAGACATCGAGGCCCGCCACTTCGGGTCGGTAACGCCAGATGCCACCCGCGTTCAGCCGTTTCACGCCGTGCGGTGTTTCGAGGTGGCTGTGAATGTAAATCGACTGGTTGAAGTACAAAGCACTATCTGGCCCCCAGCGGAAGGTGTGAATGATATGGTGCGTGTCCTCGGTGCCGAACCCGGAGAGCATCACGCGGGTGCGATCCGCCTTGCCGCCGGGCTTCGATGCGGACAGGTGAACGAGTTCGGTGCTGTTCGCCACATACGCGCCACCATCGCCCGGTTCGATCCCCGTGGGTATGAGCAAACCATCGGCGAACACCGTCGTTTTGTCGGCCTTCCCGTCGCCATCCGTGTCTTCGAGAATCAGGATTTTATCGTTGGCTTTCTCGCCCGGCTTGATCTGCGGGTAGATCTCGCTCGACGCGATCCAGAGCCGCCCTTGCGGGTCGAAGTTCATCTGGATCGGCTTCGCCAGCAGCGGATCGGCGGCGAACAAGTTCACCTCAAATCCGGGTGCCACGATGAACGACTTCCGCTCGATCTCCGGGTCGGAGTCGAGGATAATCGCATTCGTTTGTGCGTACGCCAAGTGGGAGATAAGCGAGAGTGCGATGAACGTAGCGAGGTATTTCATGGAGAAATTACTGAGTGAGGTCTTGGAGGGTATTTCGCTCAAATACAGTCGATCAGTCACAGAGTGAGTTCGACGACCGATTGGATAGTCACTGTTTGCCGAATCGCGTTTTCTAGTTTTGCAGCGTCTGTTGTCATTTGAATTTTCGACAACATCTCATTCGGGACGCTCCCAAACTTCTGTTCTAACAGCGTCACAATCGAGAGCCGAAGTCCCGCGATCAGGCCTTCCGTTCGGCCTTCGTCGCGACCGAGTACCAGTCCTCGATTCAGTCCTTTGTTGATGAGCGCTCGATACGTCGATGACTCTTCCATTTCTTGCACTCCCCTAAAAACGGATTCGATCTCACACTCATCGTATCGTAGCCCAAGTAGGAGATAGCTGCCCGATAAAAAGCGATCCTGCATCCCGACATCGGGGATCTCTCGCTTCACACGATCGGCCAATTTGGGCACTAACTCTGCTAACCGCGTAACGGCGTCGTCGGTCAATAACCCGAGTGGTGCGATGCCGAGGCCGCTGGAGAGAAGCGTGTCGGCTGGGTATTCCCACACGCGGACCACTTTGTACGCGAATCGGAAATACTCGACTCCATCGGCAAGCCGTCGCTTCAGCAGTCCGGTCAACGCATTTGCCTCGGCATCCTGGCGAAGGAGTATCGCGAACGAATCGACCGGGCCGCCATAACGATCGTAAAGGAGTGCGTTGTAGAGTAACATTCGATCTGGCAGCGAACCGCCCCAGGTCGATTGCAGTTCTAGATGGATCAGGCCCGCATTGCCGGGAAGCCGAAAGACCTTGTCTGCCGTCGGTTGAACCGTCGATAGTTCCGGATCGATCGCTTCGAGCACCTCGCCAGGTCGTACGATTCCCGGAACGAGCCACGCCATCCAGTCGGCTGCGTAATCGTCGAGAATCTGCTTCAAAATCGCATCGAACGGCTTGGCCATCGCTACTTGCTCAGTTCTTTCCGCAACTCGACTTCCGCCTTCGCAATCAGCGGATCGAACTCGACGATCTCTTTCGCGTTCTTACCCTGTTCGTGTTTGCGGAACCCGAAGAGGTACGTTTCGTTTTGCGGACGCCACCGGTGGAAAAACAATTCGTTCTTGTTTGCGACGATTTTGCGAACCGCCTCGAATTTCTTCGGGTCTTCGCCTGGCCACGATTGATCGAGCACCGTGAGGAAGTTCGGGATCGTCGCCGCGAAACCGGCCTCGGTGAGGTGCATGCCGTTATCGGTGAACGAACCGGGGTGCCGAATGCACGACGAATACAGATCGGCGAACCGGTGCCCGCCCGAATCGGCCACATTTTGAATCGCACGTGCGTAAAGTGCGAGGTCGGCGTTACGCTTCGAGGGATCGGGGAAGCCCGGCCCTTTCTCGAACGGCGTCGGCGTGAACAGCACCACCCGCGCGTTCGTTGGCTTCAACGAGTCGAGAAGTTTCTCCAAACCCTTCTGGAACTTTTCCACGCCCGCTTTGCCCTCGAACGATTCGTTCGTGCCGTAACTGACGAACAACACCGTCGGCTTCAGTTCCAGCGTTAAACTCACCAAGCGCTGGTAACCTTGTGCCGCACTGTCGAACCCCGCGCGGGCATCGCCGAACACGGTGTCGCCGCTCCAGCCGAGGTTCCGCACGGTAATGTTGCGATCCGGGAACCGCATCAGCAACGCGGTTTCCCACTGGCCGTAACGCTGTTCGCGTTCGGTGAGTGCCCCACCGAGCCAGACGATCCGATCGCCATCTTTGAACTCGATGGGCACCGCAGCCGTCGCCGAAAGTGCGAGCAGAGAAAGAATCGAAAACACAGGCATATCTCCAGGGTCAGATCAAACTGTGACTTCACGCTCTTCCTTGGCCGACTTCGCAAGCGCGTCCATCACGCGGGCGGTTTTCACCGCTTCATCCATATTCGGGTACGGTTCGCGTCGTTCCCGAATCGCGGCGGCGAAGTCGTCGAGCATGTGTACCATCTGATTGTGGCCAGGAGTTTCGACCGCGTCTAGTGCTTGATCGAAATCGCCATCTTGGCGAATGATGTGGAAGACCGCACGATCGTCGGGAATCCACATGTTCGGAATGCGAATGCAGCCCTTCGTGCCGACGATTTCAACCGTCGTTCGCAATGGGTGCGTGAAGCCGCAATCGAACACCGCCGTGCGACCGTCGGCGAAGGTCATGACGCCGCTCATCGCGACATCGACGCCATTCACGAACACGGCGCGTGCCCAAACCTTCACCGGCTCGGCACGCATCCACCAACGGATCGCGTACGTCGTGTAGCAACCGACATCGAGTAAGCCGCCGCCCGCCGCTTCGGGTTGCATCCGGATGTTGTTTGTCGGCAAACCCGCGAGGTTAAACGTGAATGCGGCCACGACTTTCGTTACGTCGCCGATGGCACCCGAATCGATCGTTTCGCGTAATTTGTGCGTGCGTGGGTGGTGTGGCCACATGAAGCCATCCATCATGCGGACGCCCTTCGCCCGGCAATATGCCACCAGCGCCTCGGCTTCCTTCGCAGTCGGTGTGAGTGGCTTCTCGCAAAGGATGTGCTTGCCTGCATCGGCGGCCTTCCGTGTCCATTCGTCGTGCATGTGGTTCGGTAGCGGAATATACACCGCATCGATCGTCGGATCGTTCAGCAAGTCCATGTAGCTACCGTGCGCCACGGGAATGCCATCGCGAACGGAGGCGGCCTTCGCTTTCTCCATGCTCCGGCTTGCAATCGCCTGTAAGTCTGCCGTCTGCGACAGTCGAAACGCAGGCAACAGCCGTTGGTTGATTCCCGCATCGCCGAGAATGCCCCACCGCAATTTCGCATCGGTCATGATTCGCCCCGGAGAGTTTCGCAGGTAATTCAAGTTATCCCGTTAAGCTACGAAGCGTGTCGCTGGGCGTAGCGAAAGGTACGATTCCGCGAACCTGATGGCGAGTGGGCTTGTCTCGGTGCATATGGGCAAACGAAGAAACTTCGCGTCGTGCGTCTTTGTGCCATTTCGGCTTCGCGATCAGTTGCCGACGGAGGCCACGGTTTACGACGTCAGCAGCTACGCCGATCACCCATTTTGCACGCTCAGCCCGTTCTGGCCACATGGCGGTATACCCGTACCGGGGATGATTCGTACGACGAGCGATTCCGTTGAAGGTATCTGGCAAGGGCTGAAACTCATCGACGGGAAGATCGCGCCGCGATACTTTTCTGGCCAAGGACACAAGCGTGGCGGCAAGCCACGCGGCCATCAGTTTGGCGACAAACTCCTGAAAATCGTCGAGGCACGCGAGAAGATTTATCGCATTTCCTACGAATGGATGCTGGACCACAAGGCAGACTCCGAGTTGATTGACCGCTTCCTGAGTCAAGCATTCGCAGGCGTGCCGCAATACTTTCACGACGTGAGCAACAACGGCAATATCGGCGATCCCGACGAAGGCTGGGCACACGCCGCCGTACTCGTGCAATACCTGAATCGCCGCTGCCAGTAATATGCGCGTCGATTACGCACCGGTCATCACTTCCCGTCGCGGAGCATTTCCCGTGTGCAAAGCTACTCGCGATCCTTTACTCTTCGTGAGTTCCGACGACCAGTCGTTTTTCGGCTGCCGACATACCCCCAAATCGCAGCGATTATCAGCAGTATGACCCCAGCCGTAATTGCCAATTTCGTAATGCCCGTGCCCAATTTTGAAGCCCGTTGCTCTTCGGTGAGCCAATTCGTCTGTCCATCCAAACTCCGCAGGACGGACTGAAGAATGCTCTTCAGCTCATCTTCTTGCACCGCTTCGCCAAAAACAGAGATTTGAATCGCGAGTGGTTTCAACGGCACTTGAGCATTCAGCGTAAGCAAGCTCATCGTTTTCGCTTCTTCGGGTAGTCGTATCACATCAATATCGAACTCTTTCCAATTCTCGGTGAGGATTTTCACTTGCGATTGGTTGGGTGGCAGGTCGCGGATATCGAGTTTCTCACGACCGAGCACGCCTTTGAGCTGGCTGACCAAGATGAACGTACCAATTTTACGCTCGCCGATGGGCGGACGTTGAAAGGCGTAAATCACCTCTCCACGGACTTGGGTTTGATCTTTTACGAAACCATCGGGAACGGTGAACCGAAACCCCAGTTGCGGGTGAGCAGCCATTTCACCGGCAAAAAGCGAATTCTGGGTCGCAATGATCAATGCGACGCACAGCAACACAAATTTCTGCAAACGCATCTCAGAATCCTTCACTTACGAGTTGACGGCACCCGGTCATTCACTTCCCGTCGCGGAGCATTTCCCGTGCGGCATTCCAGCCGCAGGCTCCCATGACGCCGCCTCCGGGGTGGGCGGCGGCACCGCAGAGATACAAGCCGCCGACGGGGGTGCGGTAGTTCGCGAACCCGGCGACGGGGCGGAAGTTAAACATGTGCGATAGCGACATCGAACCTTGAAAGATATTGCCGCCGGTGAGGCCCCACAGGCGTTCCATGTCGGGCGGGGCGATGACTTGCCGGCCGAGAACGGATCGCTTGAAGTTCGGTGCGTAGTCGTTCAAAATGTCGAAACAACGGTCCGCGAAACGGTCGCGTTCGACATCCCACGTCGTGCCCTTTAACGTGTACGGCGCGTACTGGACGAACATACTTAAAATGTGCTGCCCGGGTGGTGCGAGCGTCGAATCGACGGCGGTGGCCATCGTGCATTCGAGCATCGGATTCGCCGACGGTTTGCCATACTTGGCATCGTCGTAGGCGCGTTCGATGTACTCCATACTCGGGCAGATGTGCATGGTGCCGTGGTGTTGCGGGCCGACGCCAGGACCAGGCAGGCAGCGGAACTGCGGTGGCTCGCTGAGGCAGACGTTGATCTTCACCGTGGCCGAGGAATAATCGATCCGTTTCACCGAGGCGAGGAACTCCGGCGGCAGTTCTTTCGGGTCGATCAGCTTCTCGAATGTCACCTGGCTATCCGCACACGATGCGACGCGCTGGGCGGTAAACTCGGTGCCATCTTGGAGTACGACGCCGGTAGCTCGACCATCGCGGACGGTGATCCGCGATACGGCGGAGTTCGTGCGAATGACCGCGCCGAATTTCTGCGCCGCCGCCGCGATACTGTTGGAAATCGTGCCCATTCCGCCGCGAACGTAACCCCACACGCCACGCACACCGTTGCACTCGCCCATGACGTGATGGAACAGCACGTACGCCGTTCCGGGGTGCGACGGCGGCGCGAACGCACCGATGACCGCATCGGTGGCGAGCGTCGCTTTGAGTTCGTCGGACTCGAACCAGCGGTCGAGAATCGACGTCGCCGAACCGGTGAGGATTTCGACCGCATCGGTGGCAACGTTCCGGCCCAGTCCGCGAAATTTGCGACCGATCTTGCCGAGTTTCCAGAGGTTGGCCAGCCCGCCGAACGGGTCGGGTGGCGTTTGCACTAACAGCGGTTCGAGGAAGTCGGCAACGCGCGTCAGCATCGCTTCGTACTTCGGGTAATTCTCGGCATCCTTCGTGCTGAACTTTGCGATCTCGCGGTAGGTGAGTTCCTTGTCCGGCCCCATCATTAAATATCGGCCATCGGGGAATGGCGTGAACGACGACGGCGAGCGCGGCAGCATCTCGAAGCCGTGCGATTTCAGATCGAGGTCGCGAATAATTTCCGGTCGCAACAGGCTGTTGACGTACGCCGCCGTGGAGACTTTGAAGCCCGGCCAAGTCTCCTCGGTGATGCAGCAGCCGCCGATAATTTCGCGACGTTCGAGAACGAGCACACGCCACCCCGCCCGCGCCAGATACGCCGCGGTAACGAGGCCATTGTGACCCGCACCAATAATGATCGCGTCGTAAGCTTCAGGCATGGTGCCGCCAGTGGGGGAAAGCTGTCAGCTATCAGCTTACAGCGATCAGCTATCAGCAATCAAGAACCGGCCTGCGATTCTGATTGGTGCTTTTGTTATTACCACTTATGCAGCGCGACCCAGGGGTACAACGAAGCGTCTAACCCTGGGCTGTCAGATTTAACCCCGTTGGGGTAAGAATTGGCTATGCATTACCCCCAACGGGGTTCGATCTTTTAGCCCAGGGTTAGACGTCTTACGTCGTACCCTGGGTGGACCCTGGGTGGACTTGGGTTTTCGGCACTTTGGAGCCAGCCTCCCGTTACGGAAATGCATCCGATTTCCAATTTCCAATCGGGCCTTCTGTATTCTAAGATGGACACTGTGTAAACTTGCGGACTCAGCTGGGAAGGTGGCCGATGCGATTCATTATCGCGAATGAATTTTACGATCAAATGTTGCAACTCCCGACGCACACGCCGGACTGTTACGTTCGGCCGGGAGAGTACCTTCACCACATGTACATCGATGGCGTGAAGTATGCCGTCGCGCCTGCGGTGCTCGATTGTTTGGCGCAAGCCGAAGCCGCCGGCGATGCGAGCGCGGCCGAACATTTGCGGTTACACAAGCTCCACTACGATCAACTGTTAGCCGACGCCCAACGCTACGGCAGCCTTGATGGTGTGACGCTCCTCGGCGATCCGCCACCTACCGATGAAGAAGGCTCGCCGACGGTTGGCGGCAACCAATTTGCTCCGCGAATCCCTATGAAATGGGAAGAACTCGGCCTGTCGAGTCCGTTCCTGTTCGACATGATCCTGCGCGTGATTTTCACACGCGGCCAACTCACGGGCGGCGAGATCGCCAACGAACTCGCGGTGCCGTTTCCCGTACTCGGACCGGTGCTGCAATCGCTCCGGAAACAGACCCTAATCGACATCGTCGGACAACGCGGGAGTGGTGGCGGCGACAACGCATTCATCTACGAAATCAAGCCGCCGAAGGGCACCGCTGCCTTACAAGAAGCGATGGAGAAAACGAGCTACGTCGGACCGCTGCCCGTACCGTTCACCGATTACGTCGAAGCCGTGCTCGCGCAGACGGTGAAGAAAATCGTCGTCACGCGGCGGAGTATTCGCAAGGCATTTGAAGACCTCATTATCAGCGATGAATCGTTCAACGAGATCGGCCCGGCGATCAACTCCGCGCAATCGATCTTCTTCTTCGGTTACCCCGGCAACGGCAAAACGAGCGTGGCCGAGCGGATCACGCGGCTGATGGGCGACTCGATTTACGTGCCGTACGCCATCGAAGCCAACGGGCAGATCATTCGCGTGTTCGATCCGATTTTGCACACCGTCATCCGCGAGGAAGATCAGGAAGACCCCAACGGTGGGCTACTGAAAAAGGCGAACGAATTCGACCGGCGCTACATCAAGATCAAGCGGCCCACGATCGTCGTCGGCGGCGAACTTTCGCTGTCGATGTTGGACCTTACATACAACCCGATCGGCAAATACTACGAAGCCCCGCTGCAAATGAAGGCGAACGGCGGCATCTTCATGATCGACGACTTCGGCCGGCAGCAGATGCGACCGATGGACTTGCTGAACCGCTGGATCGTGCCGCTCGAGAAAAAGTACGATTACCTGACGACGATCACTGGCACGAAAGTCGAAGTTCCGTTCGACCAGATTCTGATTTTCTCGACGAACCTCGACCCGACGCAACTCGCCGACGAAGCGTTCTTGCGGCGGATCAAGTTCAAGATCGAAATTCGCGACCCGAGCGAAGAACAGTATCGCAAGATTTGGGAACTCGTGTGCAAGGGCAAGCGCGTCGATTTCGACCCGAGCGGCGTCGATTACCTGATCGACAAGTGGTATCGCAACAACAAACGCCCGTTTCGGATGTGCCAGCCGCGCGACTTGCTCGACCAGATGATGTCGATCGCGAAGTACAACATGGAGCGAGTGAACTTCAGCCCGGACTTGATCGATGCCGCGTGTTCGACGTACTTCATCAGCGAGCAGAAACGCGATTTCGGCGCAAAGGTAGCGATTTAGCAAGGTATTTCTTGACAGGATGAACAAGATTACCAGGATTTTTAACAGAACCGATAATATGAGATTTGATTATTCAATCCTGTTTCATCGCGTGGATCGTGTGCTAAACAGTGCGAGTATTGGACATTATCGACAAAAAACTTGCAGGATTTTAAGCAGAACGGATGTGATAACACCGATTTTCAAATCCAGTTAATCGTGTTAATCCTGTCGAAATTCTTTGCTTGACGAGGAACGACCGTGCGAGTCGAGGACCGACTGAAAGCCGAGGCGAACCGTCTCGGCTTTTCGCTTTGTGGCATCGCCCCCGCCACCGAGGCAGACGGTTTCGCGCGGTTCACGGCGTGGCTCGATCGCGATTTTCACGGCGAGATGAGCTACCTCACGAAGCACGCCGACGCACGGCAACACCCAGAATCGGTCCTCGCCGACGTTCGTAATGTTGTGATGGTCGGGCTAGAATACGGTGCCTCCACATCCGCAGAAAATGAACAGGCCCACGGTCGCGTGGCGGCTTACGCGCACGGGCCGGACTACCATCGCTTCATCTGGGATCGCCTGAATCTTTTGGCGGAATGGCTGGAAATCGAGCGTCCTGGCACGGTGTCGCGTGCCATTGCCGATACCGCACCGCTGCTCGAACGCGACTTCGCCAGACGGGCCGGGCTGGGGTGGTTCGGCAAGAACACGATGCTCATCAACAAGCATCGAGGCAGTTTCTTTTTCCTCGGTGCGCTGCTGACAACTGCCGATCTGGAACCCGATAAGCCACACGTTCACAGCCATTGCGGCACCTGCACCGCGTGCCTCGATGCTTGCCCGACGCAGGCGTTCCCCGAACCTGGCACACTCGACGCCCGACGGTGCATTAGCTACCTGACGATCGAACTGCGTACCGCGATCCCCGATGAACATCGTGCGGATATCGGCGACTGGCTGTTCGGCTGCGACATCTGCCAGCAAGTCTGCCCGTGGAATCGCGACGCGGGCGTTTCGCACTCATTCCCCCACGACCCCGCATTACAGTTTCTAGACCCAATCGAACTCCTCAGCATCTCCCAGGTGGAGTTCAAGAAGCGCTTCGGCCACACATCGCTGGCGCGCACGAAGCGCGCAGGCCTGCGTCGAAATGCTGCCATCGTGCTCGGAAACGTCGGTGACGCACGAGCCATCCCCGCACTCGACGCCGCCGCCACCGACGAAGACGCCATCGTCCGTGAAGCCGCAATCTGGGCATGCGACCGAATACGAGAGCGGTGTGCGGAAATAACGAACTTGAATTCGTCGAGTGCTGAGTATTCTGCCTCCGACTGCGTCTAGTTCTACTGTATCTTCGTGCTTTCTTGCCGCAAGGAATTGTGGGATAATCGTTTGCATTCGCTCGCGTTTTACGGGAGTCCGTCATGGACGAACG
>JAYVXI010000123.1:0-44020 GCA_043785305.1 Limnoglobus sp.
CTCGACAGCGACGCGAACGTCGCGACGGGTCGCACGGGAACCTACACGCTCGCCAACGGCGTGAACATCCCGACGGTCGATGCCGGACTGTACGTGCCGGTGAGTATCGGCGACACGGTGTGGTTCGACGCAAACAACAACGGCGCGTACGATCCGGCTACCGAGCCGGGCATCCCGAACGCGAACGTCACGGTCGTGTGGTACGGACCAGATGGCGCGTTCGGCGGCGGCGACGACCAGACGTTTACGGCCACCACGGATAGCGCGGGCAAGTACCTCGTAGCGAACCTGCCACCGGGCGAATACAAGGTGAGCATCGACCCCGCGAGCCTGCCAGAGGGCCTCGTTCAGACGTTCGACCTCGACGGAATCGCGACGGGAAACACGACCAGGCTGACCGCGATTTCGGGCGTGGATCGCCTCGATGCGGACTTCGGCTATCGCGGCACCGGCAGCGTCGGCGACACGGTGTTCCTCGACATTAACAACAACGGCAAATACGACACGGGCGAGGGAATCGCTGGCGTGAAAGTGCAAATCAGCGGCGATCTCAATGGCGACGGCTTGCCGGAGTCACTCTTCGCGATCACCGATACCGACGGCAAATACACCTTCCCGAACCTGCGTGTGACGGCAGCGGGCGTGCCGTACACCGTGACGATCGACAAAACGACGTTGCCCGTCGCAGCGGTGGCGAGCGCCGATCCGGATGGCGTGCTCGACAGCAAATCGGTCGTCACGATTTCGAATGTAACGCCGAATGATGTACTGCAAGACTTCGGTTACCGCAGCACGGGCACGATCGGCGATACGATCTTCCTCGATGCGAACAGCAACGGCAAGTACGACGTCGGCGAAGGCATCACCGGCGTCACGGTCATGCTCACCAGCGACTTCGACGGCGATGGTATGCTCGAAACGCAATCGACCGTGACCGATGCGAACGGCCAGTACCTGTTCACGGGCCTCATCACGAACAACGGGAAGGGTGCCGGTGTCCAGTACACCGTCAGCGTCGATTCGACGACGTTACCTGCCGATGTCTCACAAACCGTCGACCCCGATGGCGTCCTCAGCAACAACTCCATCATTACGCTCACCGATGCGACGCCAATCAACCTCCTCCAGGATTTCGGCTATCGCGGCACCGCAAGTGTTGGCGATACGGTGTGGTTCGATGCGAACAACGACGGCATTAAGGGGGCGAACGAGCCGGGCATTACCGGGGCGAAAGTCACGGTCGTTTGGTTCGGCCAAGATGGTGTCGAAGGCAACGCCGACGATGTGACGACGACCACCGTGACGGCGGGTAACGGCTTCTGGCAAGTGACGGGGCTGCCCGTCGGGAACTACCGTGCGACGGTCGATACGGCCACGTTGCCGAACGGCTTGAACGTGCAGACGTACGATCTCGATGGGACGGCCACGCCGAGCACGACGCCATTTACGCTGGTTTTGTCGCAGAATCGCGTCGATGTCGACTTCGGCTATCGCGGTACCGCGAAACTCGGCGACACGGTGTGGGTCGATCTCAACGGCGACGGAATTCAAACGCCGAACGAGCCGGGCATCCCGAACGCCACCGTCACGCTGGTGTGGTACGGCCCCGATGGCGTACTCGGCGGCGGCGACGATGCGATGCTGACGACGATCACCGATTCGAACGGGAAATACCAGTTCACCGATCTGCCGAGCGGCAACTTCCAGGTGAACGTCAACCCCGCAACGATCCCCGCGAACCTGTTTGCCACGTACGACTTCGACGGCAAAGCGACCGCGAATGTCACCCTGGTGTCACTCGCATTGGGCGAGAGCAATCCGGCCGTGGACTTCGGCTACAAGGGCACGGCGTCGGTTGGGGATTTCGTGTGGTACGACGTCAACAAGGACGGCACGCCGACCTTCGCCGAACCGGGTATCGCGGGTGCCACCGTCACGCTGACGTTCGGTGGAGCCGACGGCGACTTGACGACGACCAACGACAACATCACGTTCGTCACTACCACGGGTGCGGATGGCAAGTATCTGATTTCGGGCTTGCCAGTCAGCATTAACGGTGCGTTGCCGAACTACATCGCCACGGTGTCGAACGTTCCTGCGATCTTCACGGTGCAGACGTTCGACCTCGACGGCACGACCACGCCGAACGCCGCCACGTTCGTGCTGGGTGCCAGCCAAGATCGTCGCGATGTCGATTTCGGCTTCCAAGGCACGGCCAGCCTCGGCGATACCGTCTTCCAGGACTTCAACGGAAATGGCGTGCAAGATGCGGGCGATGTCGGTGTCAGCGGTGTGACAGTCAACCTGCTCGACGCCGCCGGGAACAAGCTCGCAACGACGACGAGCAGCATCGATGGCAAGTACAGCTTCCCAGGCGTGACGGCTGGAAACTACAAAGTTGCGTTCGTCACCCCGAGTGGATTCGCAATCACGGCGGAGAACCAACAAGGGAACGTCGCCGCCGACAGCGATGCGGACCGCACGACGGGCATTACGGCCACGATCGCACTGGCCACGGGCGAGATCAACCCGACGATCGACGCCGGGTTGTACGTGCCGGTGAGTATCGGCGACACGGTGTACTTCGACGCGAACGGCGATGGCAAACAAGCCAGTACCGGCGAACCCGGCATCCCCGGCGCGACGGTCACAGTGAAGTACGCAGGGCCGGACGGCGTGTTCGGTACCCCCGATGATGCGACCTTCAGTACGACCACCGATGCGAGCGGGAAGTATCTGTTCCCGAGCCTGCCACCGGGCAATTTCCAAGTCGATATTTCGAACCTACCGAACGGGCTGACGGTCGCGACGGCCGACCTCGATGGCATCGCCACTTTGAACACAACGAAGCTGACGGCGATCTCCGGTACGGACCGCCTCGATGCCGACTTCGGCTATCGCGGGCCGGGGAGTATCGGCGACACGGTGTACTTCGACTTCAACGGCGATGGCCTACAAAACGTGGGCGAACCCGGCATTGCGGGGGCGAAGGTCACGGTCACATGGCTCGGCTTCGACGGTGTGGCGGGCGGTACCGACGATGTGATTTTCACGACCACGACCGACGCAATGGGCAAGTATTCGGTGGCGAATCTGCCGCTCGGAAACTACACGGTCGGCGTCGATTCGACGACGCTGCCAACTGGTTTTGTACCAATCTCGGACCTCGATGGTGTCGGTACGCCGAACACGACGAAGGTGACGCTCGGCAGTGCCAACCCGAACCGCGTCGATGCCGACTTCGGCTACCTCGGCACCGGTTCGCTCGGGGATCGCGTGTGGGTGGACTTCAACGCCGATGGCAAACAAGACGCGAACGAACCCGGCGTTCCCGGCGCAACGGTGGTGGTGAACTACGCGGGTGTGGATAACGTCTTCGGCACGGCCGACGATGGTGTGTTTACCTCGAAGACCGGTGCGAACGGCTTCTATGGCTTCCCGAATCTGCCTTTGGGAACGTACAAAGTCAGCGTCACCGGCGGCCTGCCAACGGGCACCGTACCGACGTACGACCTCGACGGTACGCCGAACAACACGACGACGACGAGCTTGATGCAAGGGCAGAACCGCACCGATGTGGACTTCGGCGTGCGGGGCACGTCGAGCATCGCCGGCTCGGTATTCCGCGACGATAGCAACGACGGCCGCCGCGACCCCGGTGAACCCGGTTTCCAAGGCGTGACGGTCACGTTGACCGGTACCGATATCCTCGGCAACCCGATCACCGTTGTGACCACCACGAACGGCAACGGCGACTACAACTTCCCCGGCCTACTGCCCGGAACGTACACCGTTACGGAAAGCACGCAGCCACCCGATACGGCCGATGGCCTCGATTCTGCGGGCAATGTCAACGGCAGACCGATGGGCACTGCGGGGAACGACATCGTGCAAACGATCGTTCTCGATGCGGGGCAGTCGTCGGTGGCCAACGTGTTCGGCGAACTCGCTGGGCTGGTTTCGGGCACCGTCTACGTCGATCGCAACCGCAATGGCGTCCGCGATCCGAACGAACAGCGTCTCCCTGGCGTGACGATTCAATTGATCGATTCGACGGGGCGCGTCATTCGCACGACGACCACCGATTCGGACGGCAACTACCTCATTCGCGGCTTCGCACCGGGTACTTACACCGTGCGGGAACTGCAACCGAACGGCTACGGAAACGGCACGCCGAACGATCGCGTCGTCGATGTTCCCCCGCTCGGCATCACCGGTATCGACTTCGGCGAAATCACTAGCACGGTGGCGGGCTTCGTCTATCGCGATTACTCGATCGACGGAATGCGGACGCTGGCGACGGGCGAAACCGGCATCGGTGGTACGACGATCACGATCGCCGGAACCGACGTTCGCGGGAACGTCGTCAACCGCACGACGACGACCGATTCGTTGGGACACTACCAGTTTACCGACTTGCTGCAAGGCAGTTACACGCTGAAGGAAACGCAGCCGAGCGGCTTCTTCTACGATGGTCTGGACACCGTCGGAAACCTCGGCGGCACAGCCAGCAACGACAAGTTGGTCGTCGGCCTGCCACCGGGTAGCGATGGCGTCGATTACAACTTCGGCGAGTTTCCACCGGCCGACCCGTTCGGTTACGTCTACCAAGATTTGAACTTGAACGGCATTCGCGATGTCGGCGAACCGGGTATCGCGGGCGTGCCGATCACGATCTCCGGGACTGCATTCGGCGGCACGATCTTCGCACGGCCGCTGTCCCCAAGCGATTTCCCGAGTGGCTCGCTGACGATCGTCACCGATGCGAACGGCCTGTGGCAGTTCCCGATTCTGCCACCCGGAACGTACACCATCGTCGAGTCCGTTCAACCGAACGGCTTCCTCGATGGCACCGAGCAAGACGGCGATAGGAACGGCCCACCGGCGACCGTCGGCAACGATCGCTTCGACAATGTCGTGCTGGCTCCGAACCCGATTCGCGGGCCGTTCAACTTCGGCGAGTACGTGCCGCAATTGTCGAAACGCGGCTTCCTCGGAAGCACTTTAATGCCAACGACGACGGCATCGGTCTTGCCGAACCTGCCGCGTTCTCCGGCCTTTACGGTGAATACCGGCACGCCGAATACCCCCGCACTGATTGCGACTTCGACGGGGCCAGGTACGGCGTCGCTCATCCGCGTGTTCGATTACGCCAGTGGCGGCGAGCGGTTCCGGATCCAACCGTACGAGTCGACGTTCATCGGTGGTGTTCGCGTGGCGATCGGCGATGTCAGTGGCGACGGCATCGACGATATCGTGACGGGGATCGGGCCAGGGGGCGGCCCACGCATCCGCGTGTTCAGCGGCAAAGATGGCTCGGTGGTCAAGGACTTCTTCGCCTACGAAGAATCGTTCCGCGGCGGGTTGTTCGTCGCAGTCGGCGATATCAACGGCGACGGCGTGAAAGACATCCTCACGGGGACGGAAGTCGGCGGCGGGCCGCGCGTCAGTGTCTTCGACGGTAAGACCGGGGCCGTGCTGGCGAATTTCTTCGCGTTCGATGTCAATCAGCGTGGCGGCGTGCGAGTGGCGGCGGGCGACTTCGATGGCGATGGCAAAGCGGAGATCGTGGCCACGACGGGCGAAGGCGTCGCGACGAAGGTTCGCATCCTGAACGCGGATGGCTCGATCGTCCGCGAGTTCGCACCGTATACTGCGACGTTCACGGGTGGTGTTTCACTCGCTGTGGCGGATGTGAACGGCGACGGGGTGCCGGACATTGCGACGGGTGCGGAGGCGGGCGGCGGGCCGCACGTGCAAGTGTTCGACGGCAAGACGGGAGCCACGCTCTTGAGTTTCTATGCGTACGATTCGGGCTTCACCGGCGGCGTGCGAGTCGCGTTGCAAGATGTCGATGGCGATGGCAAAGCCGACATCGTGACGGGAATGGGCGTCGGGGGAAGTAGCGAAGTCCGCGTGCTGCGTGGGACCGATCTGCAACCGCTCGACCGGTTCTTCGCCTTCGACGACATGTTCACGGGCGGCGTCTACGTCGGGTAAAAATGCGACGAAAGCAGATCCTCGCCGCGGCGCTCCGTCGGCGGGATCGTGCCGCGATACGAGCGTGACGGAGAGGCGAAATATCGACGCCGCGTTCGATCACTTTTCCGGTGGCGGCACCGCCACCGGATCGAACCGCCGCAGGTACAGCGTCGAGCGTTTCTCATCGAGGGCGACGAACAGTTTCGCGTCGGGAATCAGGAATAGATGATCGGCGAAATTCAGTCGAGTCGGTTTCCCGGTATAGAGGCCCGACTCAAGCGGTAACTTCGGTATCGTAGGAAGTGGCAAAGCTTGGCCGTCGTTGTAGATCGTCAGTTGCGATAAGGAATCGAAGACGTTTCCGGGAACGCGGCTGAATGTTGCGCGAAAGGCGAGGGGACCGTGCAATGCGGGCCACCACTTTTCTCGTGGAAGTAATTCTCGCTTACCTTCGACGCGGTCACCGGGGAAAGCCACCGCGCCCTCGTACCCGTAAAGTTGGCGGGCGTCGGGTGCGGGGTAGAGATCGCGTTTGATGTTGGTGCCTGTGGCTTGCGTCCCCGCAATGGAAATGATCGCACCTCCAAAACCCAATCGAGAAAGGACGAACATTCGCCCATTTGCGGCGGCCCTGCCGCGTGTTCGAAACGGAATTCCCGTTATCTCGTTCGTGGCGATGGCGTATCGCTCGGCCGTCATCGGGTCGTAAAATTGAATGGAGTCCTTCGTCGGATTATCCAATACCACCAACAACGGCCCGGCGGATGCCGAACCCATCGCGATCGAGTTCACGGTGCCCGCCGTTACGAACGGGCCATCGTGTTCCTTTTTCAGAGCCATCAGGTCGTATCGTTCCATCCGCTTCGCGTCGGGATAAACCACGACAGCGTGGGTCGCGTTCGCGGCAACCAGAGCGTTCGCGTTTGCGAGCGGGAACTGTTTGACGATCTTGGCTAACTGCGCGTCGAAGATCGCCAGTTGGAGATCGCCCGGTTGCAGAAAGATCAAGAATCGACCGCCGCCACCGGCGACGACTTCCTTTGCGGGACTAGTGAGCTGGATTTCCACGGCATCATCCGCGAGCGGCGCAGGCTTAATCGCGGCCACCTTCACCGGCACGAAAACGAACGGCTTCTCTCGCGGCATCGCTGGATTAAACGGATCCGGCATTTCACCGGGATTAAACGGATTCTGGTCCATATTCGGAATCGCTATCGCGACCGGTGCTGGCGGAAATGGCGCGAAGGCTACGGGGTTTGGAGGGGTTGCTTGCTGAAATCCCGTGTAGATCACGTAGCCGATCACACTGATTCCCACGATGAACGCCATCGCGATCCCGCCGAGGACTAGTGCGGCCATGCCGACTTTCGCCTTCGGGCGTGCTTCCCTCTCGTCGTCGTCATCCTCATCGTCACGGGCACGACGGACTTTGCGGTTTGGTTCGTCGCTAGCAGTATTCGCAGCACTCCGCCGTCGCTGTCGGAGCGGGATATCCTCTTCGGCTTGCGGCGTTTCCACAACTGTGGGGATCGGCGGCACGGCTTCCTTCGGTGTCTCGGGAAGTTCGACTTCGATCGTGAGGTACTGTGCCGGTTCCTCGGAGGGCGTCGTCAGTGGCTTCGCCACAATCGGCGGCGCAAGCGGCTCGATGGTAACGAGCGGTTCGAGTTCTCCGGCGTTGGGCGCGGTAAAGATCTCGTTGCACTTCCCGCAACGGAGCCTCTTGCCGAGTTGCATGTCGGACAGGCGAAAGCTGCCGTTGCAATTCGGGCAGCGAAAATCGTGAACGGCCATTACGACAAACCCCTGGTAAAATTCACTTCGCGATTCCCTTCGCTGTCACTTGCAGGGCCACCGGCTTTTCCTTCCCGGCGGACACGAGCGGCAGATACTCTTGCGGTGGGAACGGCGTGCCGACGAGGATCGATTTCTTCGCTGCGTCGGTCGGATCGCCGAGGAGACACCAATAGCGATCTTGCGCGTACAAACAAAATACGCCCGCGTTCGGCGGACGCAACCCGACGACGATCTGATCGCCGCCCTGATCGGCATCGAACAGGAAACCGACTAGGTTTGTGGAGACCATCACGAATGCTTCCGGATTCACCCACGCGCAACTCGACGGTACGCCGAACTCTTCGTTGACGGGTTGATCGGTCTTCGGCTCGGGGTCGCCGAAACGGGCATGCGCGATGCGCGTGTACGGCACCGCATCGGCCCCTTGCGTCTGCCCGGCCTTGTACGCAACGGCGAACCGCGTGCCCGACTGATCGATTGCAAGAGCGAGACCTTCCATCGGTGCGTTGCCGAGCGTCGTCCCGACTTTCGGCTCGCAAGTCGCAGTCGGAATTTCGTAAACGACACTCCCCGCATACGCGGCGATCAATTTGCGATCGGGGCTAATGACGACACTGCGGTTCTCGACCAATGGCATCGTCGGCACCGCTGGTAGCGGTTTGCCCGTTACCGTCTTGGCCTTCGTCGTAATGTCGAACACATCGACGGTGCCTTCTTTGGAAACGACCGCGATCGAGTTGTCTTCGAGGAAATACACGGCTGCAATTCCCGGCGGCTTGCCCTTCGCCTCGGGGTAGGGGTCGAAGCCATCGAGGAGCTTTTTCCCTTTGTCACTGAGTTGATAGATCGTGACTTTACCCGTCGGCGAATCGATGGCGAGGCGTTCGCCGTTCGGGCTGATGTCCGTCGCGCGCGGCCAAGTCAAACCATCGGCATCGATCTCCGTGCGATCGACGCGTTGCCCCGTCGTCAGGGCATATCGATCGATGGTTTCCTTTGCGCCTTTCCCCTGAAAACCGTCGAACGTGTGGCGAATGACCACAGCGACGGGACCGTCCTTTCCTCCGACAATCAACTTCCGCACCGAGCCGTAGTTGTGGTCGAGCGAAAGGACATCCTTCGGTTTTTCGATGACTTTCAGCTTCATCTGGTCCGGAATTTTATCGAGCGTGCGCGAGATGGTGAGCGTGACCCGCGACTTCGCTTTCGCACCCGCTTCGGGTTTCGACTCGACCGAGACTTTGTTCGGCTCGTTGCTCGCGGCCCCTTTTCGGAGATTCGCCGCCGTCGCCTTCTTGTCGTCTTTCGCTTTCTCCGCAACCACCGGCGCGGGTTTGTCAGGCACAGTCGGTGCCGAGGCCAGCGGTGTGGCGGCCTTGTCCTTCGGCAACATGAAGAAGTAAATGCCCGCCCCGCCCGCCGCCGCACACAGCAGCCCGACGACGCCGAACATCAGGATCTTTTTCACGCCCCCGCCAGTGCCTCCGGTCTTCGCGGCAGCGGGTTGCCGAGACTTCGACTTCGATTTTTCCACCTTGGAATCGACCTTTGCGTCGGCTTTCGAGTCGCCTTTGCGATACTTCGATTTCGACTTCGCTTCGGGTGGCGTCTCATCGTCGGAAATGGCAGTCGAAGGGATCGAGAACGGATTATCGGCAATCGGTTCGGCATCGTCGACTGGTGCCGGTGCTTTGCGTTTCTCAGCGACGGCAGGCTTAGCCGCACGGGTCGGTTTCGCGGGGGGCGGCGGAGAAACGGGTGTCGCTTCGGCGGAGCCATCGAAGGCGAACGGCGACGGCGCGATCGCGCTGAGGTGTTCCGAGTCCGCCACACTATCGACCGGCCCGGCGGCTTCCCCGGGAATGCGAAACGAATGCTGGCACTTCTTGCACCGCGCTTTCTTTCCTGCCATCCCATCCGGGGCCTTCAACACCGACTGACAATTCGGGCACGGCACTTCGATAGACATGGAGCAAACCCTCGGCGACGAGCGAGATAATGTGTAGTTAAGCTACGCGATTCGCCGTCCAGACGCAACGACTACGCGAACCTCTTGCCGGAGATTGACCTTTCGCCGGGCGGCGTGCGGTTGTATCTTCTGCGAAGTGAACAATTCCTACTAAGTGGGCCGTCGCATGAGCGTGAAACCGATTGCTGCCGGGTTGATGATCTTTGCTGCTGGGGTTGCATGGGTGGCGTCGTTGCCGACGA
Organism: Limnoglobus sp.; assembly: GCA_043785305.1. GTDB lineage: Bacteria > Planctomycetota > Planctomycetia > Gemmatales > Gemmataceae > Limnoglobus. The sequence goes on from JAYVXI010000123.1 coordinate 9,991, forward strand.
AGATGGACGCGGGGTGAAGCCCGGCCGGAGTCTGCCCTCCGGGGATCGGCGGTCTGCCGATCGAAATGACCTACCCGCCATTCGTGGAACCGCAATACACCGTGCGCCCGGTGCCGCGCGCCGCACCGCCGAAGCCGCGCTTCACGCCCGTGGTGATGCCCGCTCCCGATGCCATCGGCGTGACCCTGCCCGATGCGACGCCGGAAGTCCAACTGCCCGCAGCGGACGAACTCGGCATCCGCCTCGATTAGTTCGGGCGTTACGCCACCGGGCGCAGTAACCGGCAGGCGTATTTGCCGAGTCGCTTCAGAAGAAAGTACGCCAGCACGCCACCGCCGATTCGCGTGCCGACTTTCGACAACACCCGTGCGGCGGCGAATTCGCCCATCATCTGGTTGACTTGGTCTTCGGTGAGTTTTTCGAGTTCCGTCAGTTGGCCGGTGAGATAAGCGTTGAAGAAAACGCGGCCCAACAGCACGGCGGTACCCGTTCGACCGGCACGCAGGTTGTAAATTCGGCACAGGTCCGCCAGCAGCGCGAAGCCGAAGAACGTCGTCGCGAGCGAGTCGATCAGCCCATTCGGTGCGGTCGCGTTAATCACCCCGGCCCGCTTCGACCAGTATGCGATTCGCTCGGCGGCGGCATCGTCGAGCGACTTCTGGAACGTCTCGCGGAACTGCCCGAACCACTGGCCCGACGATGCGAATTTCGCGGGGTCCAATAGCGCTTCCCGCGCCACCTCCAAGGCAAGCACGCGGTCGTCGGAGATGCCGATTTTCGCAAGCGATTTGCGTTGATTGTCCGACCCGATCGGGAACAACCGCATGTACTCCTCGAGTTGCGTTTTCGCCTCGGTGGTTTTCGCCTCGGCGAGCCAGCGTAGCCGCGTGCGGTTCGCGAGTTCTTGCAGGCCCGCAAGGCGAATCTGCCGGTTTCGGCGCAGCTGATAGTAAAGAATCCCGAGCCGGACTGCGGCGTACAGCACGCACAACCCGAGCAGCGCCAGCCCCGCATAGCCGACGGTTTGCGCCCACGCTGGTTGCATCGCTAATGAGCCGAGTACGCTCATCGCTTGGGCGTAAAGGAACAGCGCGAGAATCGCCGCCATGCCGACCAGGAACGCGAATGCCACGGGGTGCGACAGGAAGCCGAGCCAGCCGAAGACTTCAGGGTCCGACGCCAGCAGTTCCTCCGCCTCAGCAAGTTCGCGAACCGCCTGCGCTTCGTCCTCGGTCTGGATCCGTTTGCGGTCTTCCTCGGTGAGCAATCGCAGGTCGTGCGGGATGTTCGTCGGGCGGCCTAGCTCCGTTTCGCCGGGTCGCAGTTCCGGCTCGCACGCCACTGGTGGTCGCGCCGGTTGCGGCAACGTCGCTGCTTTTCGACCCACCGGAATGCCGAGCATATTGTCGTCGGTCTGCATGGAAAACCTCAAACTTCGACGGGAACGGTCGCACTCCACGGGCAGTCTCAGTGTATCCGGGTTGCGTCTGGTGCGGTGCGTACCTACCATGGTTAGTTACCGACGAAGGTGATTGCTCCTTGGAGATCGTGATGGGCGCGATACCGAAACGCAAACTGACGGTCGCGGAGTATCTGGAGATCGAGCGAAAAGCGGTACATAAAAGTGAGTTTTTCGACGGCGAAATGTTCGCGATGGCCGGTGCGAACAACGAACACAACATCGTCAAAGAAAACTTGGTTGGCGAGATGTTCAATCGTCTCAAGGGCACTTCGTGTCGGTCGTATTCGAGCGATCAGCGGGTTCTCGTCGATCCGACTGGACTTTACGCCTATCCGGATGTCGTCATCGTTTGCGGTCCGGCAATCTTTTCGAGTCACGACGATCAGTCGCTGATGAACCCACGTGTCATTTTTGAAGTCTTGTCCAATTCCACCGAGCGTTACGATCGCACGACCAAGTTTCGCCATTACACGCAACTGCCATCCTTGCAGGAATACATCCTCGTCTCGCAAGATGAACCGCTGATCGAACAGTTCGTACGTCAGCCAAATGGCACGTGGACTGTCCGGATGTATCACGCGATCGCGACGAACTTTATGCTCGCATCGATTCCCATCGAAATTCCGATGGCAGACCTGTATCGCGATGTGACGTTCCCGCCTTCCGCATAACTGGGTTGCGTCTGGTGCGGTGCGTACCTAACATCATGGGATGAACACAAACCTCGCCCAATCGCCGCGCCTTAAGAATTCCCTGCCGATGACGCTGGCACTCGTCGTCGCGGCCGCCGCGTTTGCCGCCATCGTGCGGCTCGTGCCGTACGAATATCGTTTGCTCAACTTCGTCCCCGTGGGTGCCATTGCTCTGTTCGCCGGTGCTCGGCTCGGCCTCCGGTATACGATCCCAATCGTCCTCGGCAGTTACGCGCTGACCGACCTCGCGTTATGGTATCAGCAAGGGCTGACATCACTGTACACGCCGTGGTACCTGTCCCTTTTCAATCCGTCGCTCGAAAACAGCACGTATGCATTTGCCTCGGGGTTGATCGTCGCGCTCTGCCTCGTCGGGTACGCAATCAGCGGCCAAAAGTTCGTCGGCATGTCCGAGTCGCCAGTGGCGATCCTGCTTACGACGATCGGTTCGGGCCTCGGCTTCTTCCTCGTTACGAACTTCGTCTCGTGGCTGATTCAGACGTTGCCGTACGGCTATTCGCTCGAAGGCTTATTAAATTGCTACGTCGGAGCGATCCCGTTCTACCGCGGCACATTCGCCAGCGACATCGTCTTCACGGGCCTGCTATTTGCCGCCCACGCCGCACTCAGCCGCGCGTACTTCCCTGCCGAGAAGGTGATTCCGATGGAAGTGCGGTCGTAGATGTGACTGGCACCGAGCATCGATTGAGCGACAGACTCATGCTCATGCGTGGCGAGCAGATGCGTCGATGCGAAGTCGGGATGATCAATCGACCGATGGCGAATCCGAAGGGGAATACTCCCACTGGATGCCGGGGCCAGCTTTGATGTATCGCTTGTACGGGGTGAACAATTCCCAATCGGCAAGATCGTGAACGGGGTCTTCTGGGTCGTATCGTGCCCGAATCTGAACGAACGATTCATCGCTGAACTGGAGGCCGAGTTCGATACCGCCCGGCCAACCGGTTCCATGAAACGCACGCACTTCAATGCTCGTCAGTCGCTGACCGGGTGTGACCGGTGAGCGATTTTCCAGATCGTGAAGCGTAATCGGAGTGAAATCGACTCCGGAAATCTCTTCGCTAGAAATGTACGATGCCCACGGAACCGATTTGAACGACCACTCCGATGCGCGGAGGCAGAGGATGTGAGTCCCCTCCGAAGTCGTGCGGCCACGGAAGGGGACCAACTCGATTTCCGTTCCAAAATGGAGGGTCAGTTCACCGCCGTAGCTTTCGCGTGCAAACAGGAATGGCTCGCCGATCAACTGCTTGAGGTAAGGCCGCAGCCCGTGAATATCGTTGCTATGGATCCGATTTTCCCTGTTCACCCGATGCCGACGCCGCTGAGGCTGCTTTTACGGGTTTCCGAATTCTGGCGGTGGCCGGGTTCGACTTCGTCTTCGCGGAACTGACGGACGGTTTTCACCAGGCCGTTGACGTCGAGACCGAGGTCGGCGAGCAGGTCCGCACGTTCGCCGTGTTCGACGAACTTGTCGGTGATGCCCTTGCGGATGATGTTTCGCGTATCGAGGCCAGCGGCGTTGGCGGCCTCTAACACGGCGCTGCCAAAGCCACCTTCGGTCGTGCCTTCTTCGACGGTAATCACCAACGGCAACAAGTCCACCGCTTTCAAGATCGTCTCGGTGTCGAGCGGTTTCACGAAGCGCGCGTTAATCACCCCAAAGTGCAGGCCGTCCTCGGCTCGCAAGCGTTTTGCGGCGGCGAGGCAGGCGGTCGTCATCGTGCCGAACGCGACGAAACAACCATCTTCGCCCCAGTCGATCACTTCGGCGCGGCCGAGTTCGATCGGCGATGGCTTGCGTTCGATTTGCTCGAGATTCGCCTTCGGGTAACGGATGCTGATCGGGCCTTTGTGCTTCAGCGCGAACTGGAGCATCGGCTCGACATCGGCCTCGTCGCCGGGGGCCATGCTCGTCATGTTCGGGAACAATCGCAGGTAAGGCACATCGAAGACGCCGTGGTGCGTCGGGCCGTCGGGGCCAGCCAAACCGGCACGGTCGAGCGCGAGCACGACCGGCAGGTTCTGAAGGCAGATCTCCTGGAAAATCTGGTCGAAACCGCGTTGCAGGAACGTCGAGTAAATGTCGACGATCGGCCGCGCACCGGCTTTCGCCATGCCTGCCGCGAACGCGACGGCGTGGCTTTCGCAGATGCCCGTATCGAAAAACTGCTTCGGAAATTCGTCGCGAATCGTCTCGAGTTTGTTGCCTTGGCACATCGCCGCCGTGATTACGCACGCCTTCGGATCGGCTTTCAATGCGGTGCGAATTGCGGCAGACATGGCATCGGTGTACGCCTTGGCGTTGCTCTTTTTCATCGAGAGAATCGCGCGCTTCGGGCCGACTTTCTCGAACACTGGCGGGCTGTGATACGTCACCGGGTCGTTTTCCGCCTGCGGTACGCCGCTGCCCTTTGTCGTGAAGACGTGGAGCAAGATCGGCCCCTTCTGGCCCTTCAAATCGCGGAGGATTTTCCGCATCGCGTGGAGGTCGTGGCCATCGACGGGGCCGAAGTAGCGGAAGCCGAATTCCTCGAACAACATGCCGTCTTTGAAGTACGCCTTCATGCCATCGCGGAGGCTTTCGAGCGAGGCCCGCGCCGCTTCGCCGACGAGCGGAATCTGCTTCAAAATCTCGTTGAGCGTCCGCTTGCCACCCTGGTAAAGTCCCGTGATCCGACAATGATCGAGGTACTTTGCGACGCCGCCGGTTCGCGGGCAGATGCCCATTTTGTTGTCGTTCAGCACGACGAGCACGTTCTGGTTCAGGCCCGCGATGTTGTTGAATGCCTCGAACACCATCCCGCACGGCAACGCCCCGTCGCCGATGACGGCCACCGCATGCCGTTCGGGGTGGCCGAGCAAATCGTCGCCCGCTTTCAACCCGGAAATCGTCGAAACGCTGGCCCCGGCATGACCGGTTACGAACAGGTCGAACTCGCTCTCGGCGGGGTTCGGGAAGCCCATCAGGCCGCCCTTCGTGCGAATCGACTGGAAGCGGTCGTAGCGCCCCGTGATGAGCTTATGCGGGTAGATCTGGTGGCCGGTGTCCCAGATGAGTCGGTCGCTGGAGAAATCGTAGGTGAGGTGCAGCGCCAGGCAGAGTTCGACGACGCCGAGGTTACTGGCGAAGTGCGCCGGGCGCGTCGTGAGTACGCGAATCAGCTCTTCGCGAATCTCTTGCGCCACTTGTAGCAATTGCGGATCGCTCAGCGCAAGCAGATCGGCGGGGCGTTGAATTTTCGATAATAGTGCGGCGTGTGCCATAATCATCTCCTCCGCGCGACTCCGGCGTGCGGCTGATTTATCGATCCCTTTCGACGACAAACTGCGCGAGTGCGGCAAGAGGTTCGCCCCCCGGCCCGAGTGCCCTCGCGGCCGCAACGGCATCGTGCCCGAGTTGCAGCGCTTTCCGTCGGCTTTCTTCGACTCCAAGTAAGCCAGGATAGGTCAACTTGCCCCGCGCGGCATCTTTCCCGACCCGCTTCCCCGTTTTTTCCGCCGAACTTTCGACGTCGAGCAAGTCGTCGGTCACTTGAAACGCCAACCCGAAGGCGTCCGCGTACCGGTCGATGTTCGCTAACGCATCGGCCTGCAATTGCGCCGTTAAACACGCGGCATAGACTCCGAGCCGCAACGACGAGCGAAACAGTGCCCCCGTTTTCCGGCGATGAATCTCTTCCAAAGAGGCCACGTGTCGATCCGCGACCACACGGCCCTCGGCCTGCAAGTCCAACACTTGCCCTCCGACCATGCCGACCGCACCCGATCCCGACGCTAATTCTATGCAGCTAACCGCGACGATGCGCGAATCGCAACCCGTTGCCAGCACTTCAAATGCAATCGATAGTAGTGCATCCCCCGCCAAGATCGCCATCGCGTCGCCGTATTTCTTGTGGCACGTCGGCAATCCGCGACGCAAATCGTCGTCGTCCATCGCAGGTAGATCGTCGTGAATGAGGGAATACGTGTGGATCATCTCGACCGCACAACCAGCCGGTAGCGATTGCTCCGCTCGCCCGCCGACGGCCTCGCAGGCTAACAGGCACAACAGGGGCCGTAGGCGTTTGCCGGGCGCGAACAGGCTGTACGCCATCGCTTCGAGCAAAATGGGCGGGGCGTTCGCGGCGTGCCGATGTAACGCGGCACGCAGCGCCGTTTCAATCGCGTCCTGACGCGGCTTCAAATCGCTCCATATCGATCGGGACAACGCCATTCCACCCTGAATTGGCACCGAGAAACATCGTGTTCCGTGCGAGTATTCATAGTAGTTTCGCGAAAAGAACCCAGCTAGAATTCGCCGCGACGCGCAGGCTTTGCGTAGCGGAGCGCGTCGGCGAGATGGTGCGGGGACGTTGCGAATGGGTGATGCACACGCGCTCCGCTACGAAGACTGCGCGTCGCGGCTAATTCTTCCGGAAGTCGATTTGCTTCGTCTCGGCGAGGTCGACTTCTTCGTCGCCTAATAGCAGTTGTTTGCCGCCGAAACAGCGGGCGGGGCCGTCTTCGGGAATGTGATCGGTCTCGATTCCGAGGCTGAAACCGTCGCCTTGGCCATCGACGTGCGGGTAGCACATCGGTAAAATTGCGTCCCACTCGGTAGCATCGGATAGCCGCAATTGTGCGGGGCGAAACGCACAATCGAGCACGTTGACGGCGGGGCGTAGCGTCACGCGGCGCAGTTGCTCGAACGGAATCCAGACGTAACGTTTGCCGATGAATGCTTCCAGCACCGAGGCGAATCGATCGTCGATATCGCGAAGTCCATCGAACTCGCGGCCATCGATGTGGCCGATGAGGTGCGGGCTACTGTCGTCGGCGCGATCCATCTTGTCGCCGGCCGCTTCCCTTTCGCCGTTTCGCAAACAGCGTATCGCCTGCCAACGGCGTCGCGCATGATGCGGCGCATCGAACAGAAACTCGGGCCGCTTTCCGCGCGACCGATCGTGTGCCGCTCGCAAGATCTGCCGGAATCGACGCCGTGCCACCGGCCATTCGGCATCGGGCGATTCGATCATTTGGAGTTCGCGCCACGCATCGCGAACGCGCCCCGCAATCGCGAGTAATTCGACGTGAAGCAACAACAGCGCCGCATCACTCGGTGCCTCTTGCAACTGCGTTTTCACGATACTCAGCGCAGTATCCAGGTCGCCTTCAACGAGGGCTTCGGGTACGGTCATGGCCGGTTCTTACCTTGTAAACGTGCGAACCAGCGACGGAAGAACCCTGGCTGTGAGGTGGGTTCCTCGGTAACGAACGATGGCAGGCCGGGCATCGTGTCGGGGCCATCGGCGAAAGCGCGACCGGTGTCTTTCGCGGCCGCCATCGCCAACCGGTCGAGTTTACCCGTGGCCAACGGCGCGAGGGCGTCGGCCACTGCCATCGCGTTCAACGGTCGCCGGTCGGGCGATTTTTCCAATAGCGATGCCAAAATTGCGGCCAACACCGGCGGCGCGGACAGCAGCAACGGCGCGGGCCGTTCCTTGTGCGCTCGCATCTTGGCGTGCGGCGTCGCATACGCCGGGCTGGTGAACGGCGGCTGACCCGCCAGCAAATAATAGAGCACGCAACCCAGCGAATACAGATCCGAACGCGGCGTCGCGTTTGCCGCATCGTCCCACTGTTCGGGGGCCATGTAGTCCGCGGTACCGAGGTACGACGACCCCGTAATCTGCGAATCGACCCCCGCCGTCAGGCTCGCCAGCCCCATGTCCAGTAATTTCACCGTACCATCTTCGGTAAGGAGCACGTTCGAGGGCTTCACATCGCGATGGATGACACCCTGCATGTGGGCGTGCGAAAGGCCGAACGCCACCGCCCGGATGGCCGTTGCGGCATCGGCGGGGCTGAGCGGGCCGGTACGCTGGACGACCTTGCTAAAGTCCGGCCCGTTGATGAGTTCGAGCGCCAGAAACGGCACGCCGTCGGCCTCGCCCGCATGGAGCGCCCGCACGATATTCGGGTGATCGAGCCGCCCGATCGCTTCCCACTCGCGGCGAAACCGCGCCCGCAAACCCGGCTCGGCGACCATCGACCGCGGCAGCACCTTTAACGCCACGCGATTCTTCAACTTCTCGTGTTCGGCTTCGTACACGATGCCCATACCGCCTTTGCCGATCATGCGAATGATCGTATACGGCCCGACCGTCGTCATCAGCGCGTCGTTCAGCGTCGTCTCTTGGCGCAGTTCGTCGAATATCGACTGCGTCGTCGATGTGGGCATGTCGGTGGCCATGTTCGGCAAAATCGCGGCCACGCGATTGCGACACTCGGCACAGACTTTGAGATGCCGTGCCACCGCTAAGTGCTGTTCGAGGACGAGCACCCCACTGCGGAACGCAATTAGCTCGGCCGGAATGGGGCAAGTCGTCACAGGCAACGGAGAATCCTTCGCGGACGAAGCAGGGAAATGGTGTCAATTGAATTGTATAGAAGCCAATTGAAACATCACTAAATCAAGGTAGATTCTAAACGTGCTACGCTCTTGCTTCAGAAATGGTTTGCCATGCTTACTGCCGCACTCGTCGAACGCATTCTGAAAACGATACCCGGCAAAACGATCGGGTTGCTCGGCGACCTGTTTCTCGACCGGTATTTGGAGATCGATCCGGCGCGCGACGAGCCTTCCGTCGAGACGGGGCTGACGGCGTATCAAGTGACGGGCGTGCGGACTTACGCCGGTGCTCTCGGTACGGTGCTGAACAATCTCGTCGCACTCGGTGTGGGGCGACTGGAGCCGATTGCGATCGTCGGCGACGATGGCGAAGGGTACGAGTTGCGGCAGTGTCTGGCGACGATGCCAAGCGTGGATATGACGGGCATTGTGACGACGCCACTGCGACGCACGCCGACGTATACCAAGCCGATGTACGGCAAGAACGAGCTAAACAGGCTCGATATCAAGAACCGCACGCCCACTTCCGCGGCGCTCGAAGATGCGATTTTAGCTCGTTTAGAAGCGGCATTTGCACGATTCGATGCGCTGTTGGTACTCGATCAGGTGAGCGAAAACGACTGCGGCACGGTCACGCGACGGGTGCGGGAGCGTGTGGCGGAACTCGCAGAGCAGCATGAAGATGTGTTCATTTTGGCCGACAGCCGCGAACGGATCGGCGACTTCCGGAATGTCTGCGCGAAGCCGAACGCGACCGAGTTTGCAAAGGCGACGCAACACAATACTTCACTGGCCGTAACGATTGGTAGACCCGTCTTTTTCACGCAAGGCGAACGCGGCATCGTGCTGATGATGCCATCTGGGGAAACGAGCATTGCACCGGCGTATCCCTTTGCGGGTCCGGTCGATATATGCGGGGCAGGCGACAGTTGTAGTGCGGGAATCGCTTGCGCGATGGTGAGCGGCGCGACCCACCTCGAAGCCGCCGCGTTCGGTAACCTCGTGGCGTCAATTACGATCCAGCAACTCGGTACAACGGGCACCGCCACCCCCGAACAGGTGCGGATCGCATCGACTGCCCACGCGATCCGCCACTAAATCCAGGATTCCGTCATTAACCCACGAACACGCCACCGGCGAATCCGGGGAAGGCATCGAAGGAGAACGCTTCGGGGATCTGGCCGATGCCGTTGATGTTCTTGCCGAAATACGCGGTGACCTTGCTACCTGCTGCCGTACCGGAACCGGTGATGATGTCCGCACGTTTATCGCCATCGAGATCCTTGACGGCCACACGTACGCCGCCGCGCGAATTCGGATCGCCCGCAAAGAAGTCACCTATCGGAAGTTGAGCATTCGACAACAGCGCGTTGCCGGAGAAGATCGTAACGCGAGGTCCGCCACCGGGGCCACCGCCCGCGATCAATTCGGCCTTACCATCGCCATCGACATCGCCTGCCGCCACGAAAATACCGTTCCGTAGACCTTGCTCGAAGGCGAAGAAGTCGGCGAAGAGTTTTACGGGGGAACCGGTCCCGAGCGAACGGCCATCGTAGCCTGCGACGCGCGGCCCACCGCCGAAGCCGGCCGCGACGATGAGGTCGCCGACTTTGTCGCCGTTGATGTCGCCGACTGCGGCACGGGCACCGCCGCGGAAGTTGACGTCGTCGATGCCGAAGAAGTCGGCAATGATGCCGAAGCCGTTGCCGTTGAAGACGCGCACGCGGGGTCCGCCGCCTTCATCGGGGGTGATAATCAGTTCGGGGATACCATCGCCGGTAACGTCTCCGGCGGTCACATAGACGCCGCCGGTGAACGATGCCTCGAACGGCTGAATCCTGAACATTTCCTTGAGCGTAACGCCGTTAGTAACGATGACTTGCGTGGGGACACCTGGCCCCGTACCGACGACGATATCGGGGACGCCATCACCATCGAAGTCGGCCGTGCTGACGCGGGCACCGCCCGTATAGCCCACGAGTGGAGATGGCACATACGTGAAGTCCGGCGTACCGATCGCGTTGTAAGAGCGAACGAGAATATCGGTTCCCGTATCGACGCCGACCGCAAAGTGAGTGTTCCCAATCAACGTCGTCTTCGTATCGAACGAAGGCAGCACTTTCGTCGTGCCGGTCGCACTCGTCAGGTTGTTACCCGACACCGTCACGTCTTGGAAGCCCGGCGTCCGAAGGCTGAACGTGAAGGTCTTGATGCCCTGTTCGACCGACGAGAATGTAAAGTCCGAAGGCAGCACGCCGACTTTATCGGTACTGGCAAACGACACCGTACCGTTGAAGCCCGTGGCGATGTTGCCGAACTGATCCTTGGCCGTCACGGTGAGCGCCGTCGATTCGTTCGCTTTCGATTGCGATTGGAACGAACTGATGAACAGCGAGTTCGCCGTGGCGGGATTCACGAAGATCCCCGCTTCGACGCCGGTGATCGTCGGCACGATCGTATCGCTCGCGGTGATCGACTGATTCCCGGATGTCTTCAAGGTGGCGATGAACGACTTGATGCCGCCATCGGTGGCCGTGAAGGTGTAATCGGCAGGCAGACCGGCGAGTACATCGGTACTGCTGAAGTGAACCGTTCCGGTGTAGCCCGTGGCGACGTTGCGGAACGGATCGAGCACTTTGACCGTGAAACCACCCGTAACACCCGCCGTCGTGATCGAGGGGAAGCCGGTGACGAGCACCGCACCCGCAAGCGTCGCGACGACTTGAATGTTCGAGACGGTACTCGTCAGCGAATTGTTGACCGTATCTGCTGCGGTCAACGACTGGAATCCAACGGTCCCCAGCGAAGTGGGCAGGAGCTTGACGCCCGCATCGAGTGCCGTGAACGTGTAGTTCGCAGGCAGCCCGGCTTGTGCGTCTGAGCTTCTTACTCGCACAGTACCGATGAAACCCGTGGCGACGTTTCCGAACGCATCTTTGAGCGTGACCTTGAGATTATTGGCGACACCCGCCTCGACGACGGTGGGGTAATCGGTGGCGAACAGCTTCGCGGCCGCCGCTGGCGTGATGAGGATGTTCGACTGCGTGCCGACGATGGTCGGATCGACCGTGTCGGTTCCGGTGAGCGTCTGCAAGCCAGCCGTCTTCAGGTTAGCGGTCAAGACTTTTACGCCCGCATCGCCGGTGGTGAAGGCGTAGTTCGCGGGCAGCCCTGCCTGAATGTCGCTGCTCGTAATTTGAACCTTACCCGTGTACCCCGTTGCGATGTTGTTGAAGGCATCCTTGAGCGTCACCGTAAGGTTACCCGCGATACCGGCGACCGAGTTCGGATAGCCGGTAGCGAACAGTTGCGAGGCTTTCGCTGGAATGACCAAGATACCGGATTGCGTGCCCGTAATCGTACCATCGAGCGTGTCGGTCGAAGTGATCGACTGCGTACCCGCCGTCTTCAGCGACACACCATTTGCGAACGTCCGCACACCGGCGTCGGTCGATGTGAACGTGTAGTTCGTCGGCAACCCGGCTTGCGCGTCCGTACTCGTGAACGCCACCGTGCCTTTGTATCCAGTCGCGATGTTGTTGAAGGCGTCCTTCAGCGTGACGGTCACATCGCCGGGGACACCCGCGATGGTCGCGGCCGGGAAGCCGGTCGTGAACAACTGCGACGCCTTCGCGGGTGTAACCACGATTCCCGACTGCTTGCCCGTGATGACTGCGATCTTCGTGTCGGTCGCAGTCAGCGATTGCGTGCCGGCCGTCTTGAGGTTCGCCGTCAGGACTTTCACACCCGCGTCGAGTGCGGTGAACGTGTAGTTCGCAGGCAGGCCCGCTTGAGCATCGGAACTGATGAGCGACACGGTACCTTTGTATCCGGTCGCGATATTATCGAAAGCGTCCTTCAGCGTGATGGTGATATTGCCCGCAACCCCGGCCACTGTCGGCGATGGGTAGCCGACTGCGAACAGTTGCGACGCCGCTGCCGGAATGACCACGATGCCGGTCTGGGTGCCGGTGATCGTTGCCGTCAGCGTGTCGGTGGCGGTGATCGTCTGCGTGGCCGCGGTCTTGAGCGTGGCGCTGAAAGCTTTCTCGCCTGCATCCGCCAGACCGAAGACGTAATTGAACGGCAAGCTCGCTTGCTTGTCCGAGCTAGCGAACAACACGGTGCCGACGTAGCCATCGGCCTTGTTGGCGAAGGCATCGCGTGCCGTCACGATGAAGTTGCTCGTCACACCGGCCACGATTGGCGACGGGAATGCGAAGACGTCGAAGGTCTTCGCGGCCGCGGCTTTGACCGTGGTCGTCGCAGTACCCGTAGCCACGCCGGCAGCCGTAGCCATCAGCGTCTGCTTGCCTGCGGTAATCAGCGTAAACGGCAACGTCTTGCTGCCGAGGTCGAGTGCCATGAACGTATACGTCGTCGGGAAGCTGACGAGTGAGTTCGTGTCGGTGACGGTCAGGTTGACCGTACCCAGGTAACCGGTGGCCTGATTGCCGAACGGATCGCGTGCCACCAGGTTGAAGTTGTTCGAGACGCCCGCCGTCACGGGGTCGGGGACCATTTCGATGAACAAACCGGAGGCTGCGGCAGGCATCACGACGATCGGCGACTGCGTTCCGGTGAGCGTTCCCAGAATGGTATCGGTCGCGGTGATCGACGCCGTCGCACTGGCAATCTTGAGCGTGACGCCTTTGGTGAAGGTCTTGCTGCCGAGATCGCCCGCCATGAACGTGTAGTCGGCCGGAAGCACCGCTTTTGCGTCCGAACTCGTAAACTTGGCGGTCTTGATGTAGCCCGTTGCCTGGTTGTTGTACGGGTCGAACGCCGTCACCGTGACCGTTGCGGGCACGCCGGCCACACTCGGCGACGGGTGGCCCGTCACCTTGAAGAAACTGGCGTCGGCCGCCAGTACGATCGTGTCGGCTTTCGCCGGATTGATCGAACCGACAATCACGGGATCGACGAATAGCGTCTGCGGACCGGCATTCTTGAAGATGATGTGGAACGTCTTGCGACCGTTATCGGTAGCCGCGAACGTGTAGTTCGGCGGTAGATCGCCTGCGGCGACCGATACCTTGCTGTCCGAGCTACTGAACGTCACGACACCGGTGTAGCCCACGATCGTTGCGCCGGTCATGTCTTGTGCGACCACCGTCACGTCGAAGCCCGATCCGGCGATCGTCGAAGTCGGCATTCCCGTAATCACGAGGCTCGAAGCGGCACCGTTGAGGAACACGTAACGGCTGAAGGCATCGTCGGCTTCGCCGTTCAGGTTGTTGTTGTTCTGGTTCATCGGGTTACCAGCCACGTCGCTGATATTCGGGCCGACGGTCAGCTTGTAGAAACCGGCTACCGTCTGGCTGTTGAAGACGATGTCGTAATCGTACTTCGTGCCCGAAACCTTGCTGAAACCGGTGACGTTAACGATCGCGCTGGTCGGGTCGAGCAGCACGATGTCGCTCGGCGAAACCGAACGGTCGTCGAGTAGCGAGTTGAACGTCACGCGGAGCTTCGTCGAAGGGCCGCCGACCGCGTTCGAGTTCGCGAGGTTCGTCACTTGCGGGCCGGATGGGAAGTTCACGAAGAACGGCTTGTCCAAGTCCGTGTTGATGCGGATCCCGAAGGCACCGCGACCGTACGTGCTGGCCACCAGCAGGTTCAGGCCGCCCTTGTTCTGCACGGGGAATCCCGTCGTCGGGTCGATGTTACCCAACGACAAATCGAGGTCGCTGACTTGCGCGTTCGGCAAGTAGCCGCCGTCTTTGACTGCGGTATCGTCGGTTTCGTTCGGGTAGAACGTCCAGGTCGAACCGGTGGTGCGCGAACGCGAACGGAACACGCCGCCTTCGCCGCCGACATAGACGACGGGGAACTTTGCTCCCGTCAGGTTTGTGGCGTCGGGGATCGCGTAACGCCAATCGACCGCGAGCGCGTGCAGGGCATTGATTTGTGGCGGGTTCAACCCCACGCCCACCGCTTCGCCGAACACCGGCTTGCGGAGTTGGAACAGATTATCGGTGATGTTCACCCACGGGGTGTTCGTTCGCGAATCGGCTTTGTAGAACACACCGCCACCCGTGACCGCATAGAGATCGCGGCTGCCACGTGTCGGGTTCGGGACGATTTGCCCCACACCGCCGCCGGACAACCCTGCCGAGATGTCTCGCCACGGTGCGCCGCCGGTTTCGGTGACGTAGATTTTGCCGTTATCACCACCGATATAGAGGAAGTTATTGAGCACACCGGGGCTGGCCTGGTTCGGTGCCCCAAACGCGAGTGCCGTCTTTTCCGAACCGTCGAGTTGATTGAAACCGCCCGGTTCTCCGACGGGGAACCAGTTGATGCCTTGGTCGGTCGTGCGGAACACGCGGCCCTGTCCCGAACCGATGATGATGCCGTTGCCGTCGATCGGATTCACCGCGAAGTTGTGGCCGCCGGTGAAGCCCCATTGACCCCCAGGTGTACCAAAATTCGCAGTTATCGTATCAGCGCTTGTTTGGAGCAAGCCACTCGTTCGGCTCACAGTCGCGCCACTTGGCAGTGTCACTTGGAAGAAGTTCGTACCGAACCCACCGCAACACGGCCATGCGTAAACGTAGCTCGTGCCGGTGCCGGTTTGATCGGTCGCGATTCCCGTACCGTCACCGCCAGGGCCACTGTAACCCAAATCGCCGGTCGTCAGCAGGCTCGCCGTGGAGATCGGGAAGCCGTTGTCTTGCGTGGTGGCGTAGAACAACGAACCCGCGATATCGGCGGCCAGTTGGCTCGGCTGCGTGGCCCCGTAGTAAATCTGGTTCAGTTGCAGGTTGCCGTTGCGAACCGTGCTCGGGAACCGCGCATTGCCGATACCGCCGACCACGCGACCGGTACCATCGTCGACCGTACTGGCGATACCTTGGTCGTCGCCGGTGATGAGACGCGACTTGCCCGTCAGCGGATCGCGAAATGTAATGATGCGGTGAACGTCGGTCTGCACTTCGCCGGGGAACGGCGACCACTTGGCATCGAAACCACTGTTGTTGAAGCCCGCCGCAGTGTTGACGTTCGTCAGCGTGAGCGTCGAGTTCGAGAGGAATGGCTGAGTGGGGTCGCGGTACAAGTTGATGAAGCCGCGATTGACCGAGTTGTTCCCGTTGACGCCATACGCCGAGCCGACGTTGTTGACCGTAATCGGGCCGTTGCCTGCGGTGAACTGAATCGACCCGTTGTCGTTGTTGCTATTATTGTAAGCGATCAACGATTGGCTGTCGTTCACGAACGTCGTATCGACGCGAATAAAGCCACCGCCACTCACCTTGTTTCCATCGTTCGTTCCACCCAGGTAAACGATGCTCGGGTTGGTCGGGTCGATCCCGATCGCAATGTCGTATGCTGCTTGTGACGAGAATGGAGGCGCGCCCAGAATCGCATGGTCCGGTGCAGGAAGTCCGAAGCCCGCGCCTTCGTTGTTCGTACCGAACGCAGAAGTGGGCGAAGCCAAGAAGAATGGATAGCTGATGCGGACCCAGTTTCGTCCGAAATCCTTCGTTTGATAGAGCCCGCCGTTTTCAATGAAGGCGTACAGCCAGCCTTGGTAGAAATCGTTTGCCAGCGACGAATCGGAGAGCGCCGGGGCTGCCAGGGTAATGCGGCCTAACGAGCCGTTCGGGTTGTTCCGTACGGCAGTACCAATCGTAATCGGTTTGCCCAACGGGTCTTGGAAGAGCGGATTTCCCTGGTTGGCCACCGTCTGCTGCATTCCACCTAACGTCACATTTTGCGCGTTCGGCGAGAAGAAGATGCCCTGGCCACGAATGGCCGTGTACAGAATGTTCAAGTTGTTGTTCGCGCCGACGCTCTTCGAGACGCTGCCTGCGGAAAGCGTCACGTCGGTCGCATCACCCCCTTGGATGAGCGTCCAATCGCGACCGGTGTTATTGCTCCGCCAAATCCCCAGGTTGTTCGCCATGTAGACGATGACTTCGCCGGTTGGAGTCAGCTTCGGATCGACGATGATCTTGAACGACGACGTACCGACGAAGCGACGATCGCGGAGTGTCGAATCGATCGGCAAGATGTTGCTGATGACGTCGATGGCTTCGGCATTGCGGGTGCTATCGAGGACTTTCCAGTTTCGCCCGCCATCGAGCGAGCGAAGCACCCCGACGCCCCGCGACGCCGTGTCGCCTTCGCCAGTGACGGCGAAGACAATCGACTGATTCGGGTCGTTGTTGCGGGCGAACACGGCAATACCGCCGGTGTTCAGGCTGCTAGACGGGCCGAAGTCGGTCAGCGGAATCCAGTTCGGGCCGGCGGCATCTTGCGTGAGGAAGTTCGTCGTTTTCCAGATGCCACCGCTGGCACCGCCTACGAATGTCGTATTCCCCGATGGGTCCGATGGGTCCATCGCCAAGCCCGTGATACGATTGATTCGCGACTGCCCGCCGAGCGGTGCAGGGCCGAACGGCGTCCACTGTTGCTTCGTGACGGCCTGCGAAGGTTCTTGCGTGAAGATGCGGAAGCCGACTTCAAAGCGGTCCGCAACCGGTTCGCCGAGGCCCGAACCGATGTCGGCTTTCGGCAGTTCGAGCGACCAATTGTCGATCGTGCCCGCTTGGGTGCCGTTGTTGCGGACTTGAAGCGTCCAGTTACCGAACGAGCTGCGTCCGAGGATGCCCGTCAGCGGTAGTTCGGGGTTGAAGATACCGTTGAACTGGCCAACGCCGCCGAGTTGAATCGGCGTGACCGCACCGTCGTCGAAGATCGTGTTGCGAAGGTTTGGCAGCGGGGCCGCAGGCAGAATGTTCGCACCGCTAAACAAGCGAATCCGCGTCAAGCCATCGGGGGAAACGAGGTCGAGGTCGAGTTCCTTGATGTTCGGGTGCGTCAGGTTGACGGTCACGCGAACCCGCGAGGCGGGCGAGAGGAGGAGGTTTTGTGCGATCACGAATGTATCGGGGACGTTCACTGGCATTGAAGCCGTACCGCTTGCAACAAACGCGGCGGCCGGTTGGCCAACAGTCGTCGTGCGGGTAACGGTCGAGAACGAACTCGCGTTCGGGTCGGTGCCGCGAAGCACCGCCAGACCCGCGTTCTGGTTCATGTCGAGTCGGTCGCCGATCGTCGATGCAATATCCGAACCGACTTCAATCGTGTACGGCCCCGCAGCGATCAACTTCGTTGGGAAGCCGATGTGGAACGACTTCGTCGGCACCGCTGGCGATGAACCGAGGCCCACAACCGTGAACGGACCGGGTACGTTACCCAATGGCCCGGTCATACCGATGATGTCCGACGACGTGAACGTGAGCGGATCGATCTCGCGGTCGAACAAGACATCGACGCCCGTGGCACCGGTATCGAGGTTGAGCGTATCGCCCGTACCCGCAGTGGCTTTGCCGGGAACGGCCGCGAACGTGAACGTTGGCCCAGGGATGATGATCGGCAGCGTATCCGTCGCGTACGGCACGCTGAACGGACTCCCCGAGGTCGAGCGCGGCGTCGAATAGGTATCGACGCCGAAGCCGACACTTTGCGTGCCGTCGGCGTTCTGGTCCATCGAGTTGCCTAGCGTCGTCGGCGTTCGGTGCTTGTCGAGAATGTTCGGGCCGACCGCGTAGCTGTACGTACCAACCGCGGTTTGCGGCGTCTGGAACGGCACGAAGAACGTGGTATTGGCTGCATTCAACGCAATCGCGGCTCCCGCAGCGACGGGAATGTTCGTAGCGGGCGAAGTCAGCGGCGTCGTCGGGCTGCGGAACTGCACGATCACGTCGGCATCGGTCAGCGTCGTCGGATCGACGGGCCGGTCGAATGTGATGCGGAAGCCATCGAGGCGCGGCGTGCCATCGGCGAGAAGGCCGTTGAACCCACTCGAATTGCCCACCGGGCCCATGTCGCTGGAGACGATGCGCGGCCCCGCGCCCGTCGTGCTTCGCGCAGAGAGAATCGCGACGCCCTTGTCCAAGTTTTGATTGCCCGCCCAATACGCGGTGAGTTTGCCGTTGTTGTAAAGCAGCGACTGACGAACGCCCATGCCAGATGTCAGAGCGGTACCGACCGTGAAGTTGTTCGGAATCGGTTCGAGGTTGTACGACTTGCCGGTGATCGTGTCGATCGCTTGTTTGGGCACGTTGAAGTACGCATCGCGACCCTGGGCGCTGAATGTTGCCCCGCCGTCGATACTCGTCGCCACGTAATTGGCGAGACGCCTGGTACTCGCATCTTGACGACCGTCGAACCACGAAACGGCGAGCGTACCCGTAAGCGGATCGACCGCCAGCGATGGCATGAATTGCGCGCGACGGCCTTCGCTGTAATGGTCGTTCGCTGAGTCGTCGTTGACTTGGACCCTGGCAGTCGATGTCGTACCGCCGTTATCCGAAGAGATGATGTAAACGTTCGGGTTGGCGAAGACTCCCGCTTCGTCGGGTGCCCCACCCGTAAACGCGGCATAGAGTCGCCCCGCATTCGTACCCGGCAAGATGGCCCCCGTCTTATCCAGTTGGGGAACGCTGGTGTCGTAGGCAATCGAAAGTCCCGCACCGATACTCGAGGCCGGTGAAGCAGCGTTCGCGTTCGTCGCGGGATGCAGGACGTCCGGGCCACT
Organism: Limnoglobus sp.; assembly: GCA_043785305.1. GTDB lineage: Bacteria > Planctomycetota > Planctomycetia > Gemmatales > Gemmataceae > Limnoglobus. The sequence continues at coordinate 29,109 of JAYVXI010000123.1, forward strand.
CGTCAATGCGCCGACTAATGCGATCGAATCCGGACCGAAACCGCTGTTATCGAAACGCGAAACGAACTTCAACGACCAAGCGCCGACCGACTGCGTCGGCGTGCCATCGGCACGATTGTCCGTGACTTCTAACGTCCAGTTACCGTTGAGTTGCGCCGCCGTTTTGCCGTAGAAAGTAGCGAGACTGCCGGATTCCGGTCGGAAGTGTGCAATGTACGGCGCAACGTTGACGCCGTTCGTGATGCTTCGCGGCGCTTCTTGGTTGAAAGTTACGCCCGGTGAGTAGCCGTTGATAATGCCGAAGTTCGCACTGGCCGGCAAGCCTTGCGCGAGTGTGGTGTTATCCGTTGCGACGCGATTGCGGAACAGTGTCACGCGCGTGCCCAATGGGCTGACGAGATCGACCCGGAGTTGGCTGATATCCGCGTGGACGAGCGATAGCGTGACGTCGAGGTCGCTGAGCGTAGAAAAGTTCGGATCCGCGAGTGCAACGGGATTGTTGAACGCCGTCGTCTTAGCGATATGCGGCATACTGCTGCCCGGATCGAACGCATCGCCGATCGGCCCACCCGCACCGGCAAAACGTTGCACGACCACCGGGGCGACTGGATCGGGAGTCACACCGCTGAAAGTGATGATCCCCGTGTTGATTTTGTTGCCGAGTACGGTGATTTCGGCGCTTCCCGTCGATGCGACCGTGAGTTTGCCGGGGTTCGCGCTCGTTGCCGGTGCAAACGCAGCCACGGGCGAAAGCCCCGATGTCAGCGTGTTCAGAGCAAAATTCTTCGTGTATCCGCCGTCGGTCACCAGTACGGGATTCGAGAAATTCGCCCCGCGATCTGCCGATCCCGCGATGAGAATCGCGTTCTGGTTCTGGAACGGATTTTGGTTTGCCGGCTCGAGCGTGGTGTTTGAATTCCACGTAACGTAAACGCCCTTCCCCGAAGAAGGATCGGATCGCGTACCACCCGTTACGGGGTCCGTCACAGTCGGCGCGTTGTTGTCGACGACGACGGTCGGGTTGAATGCGGGATCTTGACCGATCCATTTGTAAATCGATGCGGTCGGATTCAAAGTCGTCGGGGAACCGCCCGAGAAATTGAACGAATTGAACACGAGTTCGCCGCTCGTTTTCGCGAGATTCGTTTGTAATTGCGAGACGTAGACCGAGCCGTCGCGATCGAATGCAACGGAAGGGTTATATGCGTTCGTGAAACGCTGGAGATCGGAAGTTAAGCCCGTCGGATCGATACTATTGTCGTTCCGTCGAAAAATGCGAGATGTATTGTCGAGAAATTCATTCCAACTCAAACCGCCGTTGTTCGATGCGAAGCCGACGACCCCGCTCTGTCCCGTCGACTGAATGACCGTGGCGACGAGCACCTGATTCAGCGGATTGATCGGGCTGGCCACAACGACGGGGCCGATGATGTCGCCTCCGACATCGATGCCGAGCAATGACACCGATGCGGCGGGCTGCGTCTGCGTCGGCAGCGGCAGCACGGCGGGCACGACGCGCTCTTCAAATTCCTGCACCCGCAATCGCGGAAGAAGTGAGGTTCTTTTAGAGGTCGCATTCGTCGGACGAACGCGGTAGACCCAGGAACGAAGAAGGCGGGAGAATCGTTCGGAAGACATTGGACACACCCTGTCGGCCAGCGGAGTGGGAAGATTTTGTGGAGTACCCGGTATCCGAGTTCGCAAACGAACTCAGAGATGCGATCCCGCATCCAATTCGCGACGTAAAAATAATTACGGTACTCCGTAACTACTAAGACGAACCACTCGCTCATTCGGAGTGGTGAATTCCGGGAATATTATCCGATCATTACTTTTAACCGGCTATCCCAGACCCCGCAAGGCAAACAACCTGAAAACTTGCCCTCGTTTACCTTACCTCTACGGCTTTACCATTGCAGACCGAACTTCCCGGCATCGTGCGTTCCGTACAACCAATTCATGCGGTCGCAATCGCTTTTCCCTAACCTAAATTTGACCCATGACAATCACCGCCTGTTTTGTGACGCGAAACCACGAATCCAGCCTCGGTGCCGCACTCGCTTCGATACGCGCGCTGAAAGCGGAGTCGATCGTCGTCGATACCGGATCGACGGATCGCACCACCGACGTGGCCGATCAGCACGGCGCGATCGTCGTTACAATTCCCTGGAACGACGATTTCTCCGCCGCACAGAATGCCGCACTCGATCGCGCGACCGGCGATTGGATACTCTGGTTAAACCCCGATGAAGAAGTCGACCCGCAAACGATTCCACTTATCGAGCGAGCTACCGAAAAAGCCGAAGTGTTCGCATACGATCTCCGCATCGTTCACGAATTCGACGTAAAACGGCCCGGTTTTGGCCCCGTCGATTGGCAACCGCGGCTATTTCGTCGCGATCCTGCCGTCCGTTACCATCGCAGGCTGCACCCGACATTCGCGACTCCGCTATCGGCCATCGCTTCCAAACGAGGCCAATGCCTCGACAAAGTGAACGGCAGTCTCTTTCGCCACGGATACCTTTCGGTACCGACCGCCGAAAAGAGGCACTGGGTTGTGAAATTGCTCGTGGCCGAACTCCGCGACCGTCCGGGACAACTCGATTTGACGATCGAACTCGGGCGGAACTACCTCTGGCTGAACGATCCACTCGGGCACGACATACTGGCACAGGCCGACGAACCGGTCCGCGCGCTGGCAAACAATGGCGAATCCCCACCGACCGCCGTGGGCATGTTCCTCGAGTATTTGTTGACGGTTTCACTCGAACAACGTCGAAGCCGGATCTCGCGTGAAGAAGCCACTTCGCTCGCGGATCGTTGGTTTGCCCGAACGCCACCGGTGCTGTGGGCGCTGTCGTGCGAGCGATACGCCGCCCACGATTATGCGAAGTGCGCCGAACGGCTGAATCGGTTACTCGCGTTGGGCCGCTCCGGCGAATACGATGTCAGTGCGCCGTTTTCGACCGATATCCTCGGGCCGTCCGCGATCTTGAACCTCGGTTTGTGCCACTTTCAAATGAAGAATTGGGCCGAAGCGAAAGACTGCTTCGAGATTTTGCGCACCGATCCGACACGTTCGCAACGAGCGGCCCGGCTCTACGCACAGGCCACACGAAATGCGCGCAGTTGAGGGTTCGCGCACCCTGATATTGCGGTCGCTCGCCACGAAATCGCAACGGAGGGCTTGCCGACGGAACACCTGTCGCTATCGTAAGCGCTCAACATAAATTCTCGGCCGTGATGGCCCGGAGGCCGTCGTGAAAGTGCGATCTAGCGTCAAACGCATCTGCGAGAAGTGTAAGTTGATTAAGCGCAAGGGCGTCGTCCGTGTGATTTGCGAAGACCCGCGTCACAAACAGCGTCAAGGCTAAGACTGAGGAACTGCTGACATGCCTCGTATCCAAGGCGTCGACTTACCTTCCGACAAACCGACGCACATCTCCTTGCGTTACCTCCGGGGCATCGGCCCCGTGACGGCGCTGGAACTGTGCGAAAAGGTCGGCATCGATCCGCAACGTCGTGCGAAAGAACTCAACGACGATGAGATCGCCCGCATTGCCACAACTCTCGATAAAGATTATCTCGTCGAAGGGGCGTTACGCCGCTTCGAGGGTGGGAACATCACCCGCCTGAAAGAAATCAAGAGCTATCGCGGCGAGCGCCACCGGAAGAACCTTCCGGTTCGCGGCCAGCGCAGCAAGACCAACGCCCGCAGCCGGAAAGGCCCTCGCAAGACGGTCGCCGGTAAAAAGGGCGTCAAGGATAAGTAAGAATTAGTTATCCGCTATCAGCAGTCCGCCTTCAGCTAGCAGTGGCTTGAGGTCTGTTGGTAGCGTCCGGTTATACACTCCGTTTCGCCGAAGGCTGATTGCTACCCATGGCTAAGAGCAAGAAGAAGAAACAGCGTCGCAACGTGAGCCGAGGTGTGGCGCACGTGCAGTCGACGTTCAACAACACGATCGTTACCATCACCGACGCGAACGGCGATACGCTGTGTTCGGTGTCGGGTGGTATGGTCGGCTTCAAGGGAAGCCGCAAGAGTACGCCGTTCGCCGCCCAACGCGCCGCAGAAGATGCGGCCGCGAAGGCGTCGAAGTTCGGCGTGAAGGAAGTCGAAGTCCGCGTCAAAGGCCCCGGTGCTGGCCGCGAATCGGCTGTCACCGCGCTTCAAGCCGCCGGGTTGAACGTCAAAGCCATCGAAGACGTCACCCCCCTCCCGCACAACGGTTGCCGCCCGCCGAAAAAGCGCCGCGTGTAATTATTGTCGTTATCGCTTCGGAACCGTCCCCGTGTCAGTGGGGCGCACGGTTTCCATCGCGATTTCGCTTCCCGCACCGGATCGACCCAGGGGTTCTCCGGAGTGGTGTATCCTGCCCTCGCGGCGGGACCGACCCCTGTTATTTTCACTGACATCCCACTTGGACGAACCGCCTACTCATGGCCCGTTTTACCGACCCCGCATGCAAACGCTGCCGTCGAGAACAATTGAAATTGTTCCTCAAGGGCAGCCGTTGCTTTAGCTCGAAGTGCCCGATCGATCGCCAAGCATTACCTCCCGGTATGCACGGTGCCCGTCGCGGCAAAACCTCCGAATACGGCCTGCGCCTCCGCGAAAAACAACGCTTGAAGTTCTTCTACGGCGTGCTGGAACGACAGTTCCGCCGCTACTTTGAACTCGCGACGCGCCAAGCCAACACCGGCGAAGCGTTGCTCAGCATTCTCGAACGCCGTCTCGATAACGTCGTTCACCGCCTCGGCTTCGCGCCGAATCGCAAGGGTGCTCGCCAACTCGTCGCGCACGGTCACGTGATGGTCAACGGTCGCAAGTGCGACGTGCCGAGCGTACTCGTGAAGCCGAACGACATCGTCAAAGTGAAGATGGCCGTTCGCAGTCTCGCTCTGACGCGGTTGCACCTGCAAGCCGTCGGCGGCGAGCCGGTCCCCGATTTCTTGGAGCGAACGAACTCCGAAGATCCCGAAGGCCGAATGCTCCGCCTGCCCGGTCGCGGCGACGTCGATCCGCGAATCTCCGAGATCCGCGAGCAACTCATCATCGAAATCGCCACGCGATAAGCGGGCGGTCAAAAGCACAAGCGATTGTTTTCACCCAATCGTTTGGCGTCTTGCTGTGTCGGGGAATCTCGGGTACTCCATCGCGGTACCTGCCCCCAACGGAAAGCTGACGCCGACGACTTTGCAAAGGTCTGTTTCTCATGCGTATCCGATGGCGTGGCCTCGAACTGCCGAACCGTGTGGCGAGCGAACGCTCGACCCTCACGGACACATACGGCAAGTTTCACGTCGAACCGTTCGAACGCGGGTTCGGCATGACGGTCGGCAACAGTTTGCGACGCATTCTCCTGTCGAGCCTCGAAGGTTCGGCGGTGACCCGCGTGAAAATCCAAGGCGTTCAACACGAAATCTCGACGATCCCCGGCGTGGTGGAAGATGTCACCGACATCATTCTGAACATCAAGTCGCTCGTCGTGAAAAACTTGTCGGACCAGCCGAAAACGATCCGCATCGATCGCCACCAAAAGGGCGTCGTCAACGGTTCGCACCTTCAGCACGACGAATCGATTCAGGTTCTCAATCCCGAGCACCACATCGCGACGATGACGGACGATGTGCCTTTGGTGATCGAGATGACCGTGGAAAACGGTCGCGGTTACCACACTGCCGACGAAAACGCAGGCAAAGAACGCGAAATCGGCGTCATTCCCGTCGATAGCAGCTTCTCGCCGGTCGTTCGCGTCAAGTACGACATCGAGGAAACTCGCGTCGGACAACGCACGAACTACGACCGACTCGTGATGGAAATTTGGACGAACGGCACCGTCGGGCCACAGATGGCCATCGTCGAATCGGCCAAGATTCTGCGGAAGCACCTGAACGCATTTATTCAGTACAGCGAACCGGGGCCAGAAGTCCCACTGGATGATGGTCCGATCGAAATCGGGCCGGCACTGGGCGCGGGGATCGACACCGAGTTCGAGCGCAAGCTCAACATGTCGCTCGCCGAACTCGAACTGTCGGTTCGTGCGACGAACTGCCTCGAATCCGAAGGAATCACGACGGTTCGCCAACTCATGGAGCGATCCGAAGAAGAACTCCTCGAAGTCCGCAACTTCGGCGAAACCACACTGAAAGAAGTCACCGGCAAGCTGAAGGAACGCAACCTTCATCTGGGCATGAAACTGCCACCGGTACGTCGATAAGTTGTCAGCTGACAGCTATCAGCGATCAGCTTTCAGCCAATCCAAGAGGGTTTGCTGACCGCTGATTGCGGTTTTGTTTTAGCTGACTGCTGACTGCTGAAAGCTGACCGCTGCTGATAGCTGATCGCTGTCAGCAACGAAGTGTCCCCTGCTTTCCTTGGCACGGAGTGGGGTTCTCACACCATCCTTAATTTGAGGGTCTCATGCGCCACCGTCTCAAAGGCCGGCACCTTAACCGGACGTCCAGCCACCGCCTCGCTCTCTTCCGGAACCTTTCCCGCGCGCTCTTCACGCACGGATCGATCCAGACGACCGTTCCGAAGGCCAAAGAGCTTCGTCCGTTCGTCGAAAGACTGATTACCCTCGCCAAGAAGGCTGCGCTCGTCGACGACGGCACGCCATCGGGCAAGATCCAGTCGCTGCACTATCGCCGTCAGGCCATGGCGCTCCTCGGGCCGATGCACGGCACCGGTATTTACACCAAAGAAAACAAGCTCGCCGAAGAGAACAACACCGTTCTCAAGAAGCTCTTCAACGAAATCGGCCCGCGCTTCAAGGATCGCCCAGGTGGGTACACCCGCGTCATGAAGTTGCACTACCGTCGCCTCGGCGACGCCGGTGAGACGGCCATCATCGAGATGCTGAAGGAAGGCGAACTCAAAGTCCAACGCCGCTCCGGTGCCCCCGCCGCACCCGCTGCACTCGTCACCCAAGAGTGATTCGGGTGAGTCATCGAACAAACGGCCCGCGTTCGGACATCAGTCCCAACGTGGGCCGCGTTCGTAGTACGTCTCATCGTAGCCGAAGTCGTAAGACTTCCGACGCAGGACATCTATCGAAGTCTCACGACTTCGCCTACAGAATAAGCTTCAAAACCGTCTCACGCCGGTGCGAACGCCGCCGGCAGTGCCTTCACGGTGCGCACCGTTTCCATGCTCACGGCGATGACGCGGCCGACCAGTTTCACGATGTACTCGGCATCGTCGGTGCGGTTCGGGTCCGAGCGGATGCCACTGCGTTTGTCTTCGGTCACGCGGTATTGATCGATCACCCAATCGAGTGCCGAGCGGTTGCCGAGGCGATACTCGAACACCTCGGGCGGGATGCCCGCCAGCGTCAGCGACTCGTTCACCCGCACGCTCGTCTTGTCCTTGCTCAGTTTCATCTTCTCGACGACATAACTCAGCGGCACGCCCGGCGTCTCGATGTACTGCAAGTCGTAGGGTTCGGTTTCATGAACTGGCTTTATCGTAAGAGGTAATCGCACTTTCTCCATCAAAATGGATGACGTGTTCTGGGTCGGATGCCAACCAAACTTCGGTCTCCCAGCTGATTTCCGTGATGAACTTTTTTAATGCTTTTCGATCGTGCAAAACCGTAACGAATACTCGTCGGAATTGTTTCAGACATGCTTGTGTCATTGCAGTCAATTCGTAATGTCGCGTCGCTGAAATCGGGTTTGCGGAGTGTGCGCACTCGATGATGAACAAAAGTTGGCGTCGGGTGTCCAACGCCAAAACGTCGGGAGCCTGCCTTTCGCCGAGTTCTTGAAGCGAGTACTGAGCGAGGAGTTTGGCTGGGGTGTATTTGTAGATGTTGTCCTCGAAAAACAACACTGTGTATCCTGGTACGTGAAGCGGCAAGAATTGCTCGATAACCGCACGCATGAGTTCGCCATGAACGCCGTCACTGTAGATTGGGGAGAAATCGCCAGTCTGAACGCTGACCGTTTTACGCAACCCTTTTTTCTTCGCGAGCTTTTCCGAAAGCGTTCCGTGTTTAACCAAAAAACTCTCTGCCAAAGCCGCCCATTGCTCGGTTCCGTACTTGCGAATCAGATCCGCAGCATCTGCGGAAATACAGTATCCCCGCGTGCCATCGTGTATGTTGCTACCCGTGTGGCTAGACGTGACAATCCCCGCCATGAGAAGATGAACCAGTCCTTTTCGCAACACGTCGTCGTAAGACCCCAGGGACAACTTGAGGCCATAGTTGGCGTTCCAAAACGATATGAAATCGCGCGTCTTCGGTTTCCAAGTTGTATTACCACGGCTCGAAAGTATCTCGCTAGGTATGGTTCAAAACGAGGTGTTATTGGGTAGCAGGCGCGTCCTTCGTTCTTCATTCTCTGGTAGCCGCAGGTCTTTAGCCTGCGCGGGGGCAAATACCCCAGAAAACCAGTCGTGGCGAGTCTTCGAGACGCGACGCGATCCGCACAATACGTTCATTCTTGGCGAACGAAACGTCGTGTTTCGAAGACTCACCACGACACGCAATCGTTGCTGGTGGATGTACGCAGGCTAAAGACCTGCGGCTACCAGAAAAGGCAAGAAACGGAGACGGTTACCATCCCAAAAAAACAGCAATTCCCGCGCGAATCGTCGGCATGAGTGTCGGCATTTCAAGCCGAGGTAATACATTCATTATTCAAACAGTGAGCCTTGTTTCTTACGCTTTTTTGGAGGGTGATTCGTCGTTGGTGCAGCCAGACAGGCTGCAACCGACTTCGCAATCGCTTTCGCAAGGAGCGGTGGCACCGCGTTACCCACTTGATTGAATTGGCTGCCTTCTGCTCCCGCAAAAGTGAACCAGTCCGGAAATGACTGAAGCCGTGCTCCTTCTTTGACTGTCAGACGTCTGCGCCTGCCATCCAGCATGAGTAAGCGTAGCATATCTCCCGTCGCCCCGTTCAAGTTCCGGCAGGTTACCGTACGTGAGGGTCGGTCGAGGTGTAGGTCGCGGGGCCGTATGCATTTCGACGCCGATTCATACCTGGCGACATAGGCATCCATACTCGATGTCAAGAATTTCGACCCTGACGGTATCGATGATGCCATCTCCCCGAGAGCTTCGCCAGAAGTCACTCGCTCGAACTTGTGAGTCGGAGTTGGAAATTCAAACGACCCGCGATGAGCCACTACGAATAGTCTCTCCCGATTTTGGGGAACGCCATAGTCGACCGCGTTGAGCAATTTATAATCGACGACGTACCCCAAATCCTCCAAGTGTTCGATAATCGTATCGAAGTACGCAAGGTTTTTGTAGCGCATCCCGCGAACGTTCTCAAAAACAGCGATTTGTGGCTGATACCGTTTGACCGCCGACAGATACGCGGGGAAACCGTCCCGCCCGTCGAACTTACCATTCTGATTACCGATTACCGAAAAGGGCTGACAAGGCGGTCCACCGATAATTACTTTTGCGCCGAATGGTAATTCGCTCTCGGCCGTCAAAGCCACTCGATGACACGGTGTGCGCAAATTGTTTCTGTACGTTTCGCAGGCATCGGGAAGCAGCTCATATCCAATTGTTGTCAATCCCATCACCTCGAATCCCAAAGCCAGCCCTCCGCAACCGGCAAACAAGTCGAGAACAACAGGCCCAGTTCGCTCGTGCTTCGGCTGAGGAAGCTCGCATTCCAGATACTCTGTGTAATCCATTTGATTCATATGAAACCCATCGAGATTCTTCATGGCTGCGGGTATCATATCAGTTTGCGTGCGACATTCGCATCGATTGTCGAAAAGACAATTCGGCTAGAAAAGCAGCCCTTCGGCGAGTTCGGGCACGCGGTCGCGGAACTCATCGACGGCCTGATCGAACCCTTCGATGTCGGGTTCGGTGTAGCGGTAGAAATCGGTCAGCAACCCGGCGACATCGTGCGCTTTCCGCAGGTCGTAGTTGGCCGCCACCAAACCGTTCTGGTACAGCACGGCCCGCGTCGTGTCTTCAAAGATGGTGTTCGTCAGCGGGTAGCCTTTTTCCCGCTTCTTGCGAATCTCGCTGTCGAGGTCGTCGTTGGTGTCCTTCGCTTCCCAGTAGCCACGGCGGAGGAAGTTGCCGTCCTGGAGCGTGCCGTCGGGGTAGATCGTCTTCGCGCCGACCTTCATCGCCTTCTTCGGGATGAGCGTCCAGCCGTGCGGCTTGGCGGTGACCGCGAGGAGGTGCGAGAACGCCGTCTCGGTGGCTCCTTCGTGCGATGCGCCATGGTCGGCGTACTGCTGCAAGGTCGCGTGGTACGCGAGGATCGCAGGATCGGTCGCACGGACGTTGGACGGTAAGCTCATCAAAAATATCCTCGGCGTGAACCGAGCATCATACCAGAAGTGGGGACGGTTCAAACCGGGATTGCCGTTTTCGCTTCTGCCAACATCGCGCGATATCCCCGTGAAGATTGACCCTGTCCGCAATAGAATGCCCAGGCGGAATAATCGGCACGCCGTCGTTCAATGGGATGGTTATGGCACGGGTTACGGGGCGATGGGTTTCGCTCTCCACGAATCGACGAATGATTACCGAGTTGATGTCGGTGTGCCGGGGTATGCCGATCATTTCAATGGAACGAACGATGGCACTCGGCGATGTCGTTGCGGCCCGCGAGGCACTCCTCGAACCGCCGCCGTGGGTGGCGCTGTTCGCAAAAGCGTACGCGATTGTCGCCGAGCGACGCCCGGAGTTGCGGCGTTCGTACCTGCCGTTCCCATGGCCGCATTTCTACGAAGCCGACGAAACGATCTGCTCGATTGCAATCGAACGAAATGACGCGGCGGAACCGGCAATCTACTTCGGGTTGTTCCGTTCGCCGAACAACCAATCGCTGGCGCAGTTGCACGACGCCGTTCGCGAATGGGTTGCGAAACCGGTCGATCAAGTTCGCGAGTTTCGGCAAATGTTGCAATTGATGCGGCTACCCCGCCCGCTGCGTGCAGCGATGTGGTGGTTCGCGGTGAAGGCATCGGGACGGATGCGCACCAAAAACTTCGGCACGTGCGGGATCAGTACGACGGCGGGGGCGGGCGCGACGTGCTTGAACTTGATCGCCCCCCTAACGGCAACGCTGAATTGCGGCCTGTTCCAACCCGATGGCACGCTCGCGGTGCGTCTGCACTTCGATCATCGCGCGTTCGACGGGATGCCCGCAGCCCGCGCGTTATTGGAAATGGAACACGCGCTGACGGGGATCATCCTCAGCGAACTCCGCACGATGGCCGGCACGAGCAACCGAATCGGCGTGCGGAATGTCGATATCGTCGTGCGGTAGCTATTCGCGGGCCGCTTGCTCGAGGGAGTTTCTTGGCGACTACCGCATCAGGAACATGATGATTCCGAAGGTGGCGAGGCAGGTGATGATCGCCGACACGATAGCGATCGACAGGATCCGACTCTTGCGGTCGAGTTCGGACTCCGGCCCCTTTACTCGCGTGCGGATGATCGGCTCAACCAGCGTCGACGGATCGACGGGCACCGTCGCCGGGTGTGCGAGTGGTGGGCTGACTTCCGTTAGAGTCTTCGATGCCATTTCCCGCACCGTCGGCGTCAACGAACTCGACCGCACCGTCATCGCGCGAAATAGCTGACTTTGCATGACGAGTTGGTTCGATGCGTCGTCGTCGCTCGTCCACGGTTGGAAGGCGTCGATCACATCGGCTGCCGAGGCGAAGCGATCTTTCGAGAGTTTCGCCATCATCTTCGCGATGATCGCAGCGAGTTCTTCGGGAAGATCCGAGCGGAAATCCATGAGGTTCGGCACGGCTCCGAACTGGTGCTGCATCAGCTTTTGTTGCGCGGGCACGCCTTCGTACGGCGAGTGACCCGTGAGCAACGTGAAGAGCGTTGCGCCGAGGCTATAGATGTCCGAACTCGCATCGACGTCGTTCTGAATCGCTTGTTCGGGCGAGAGATAATCGATCGTGCCGAGGATCGCTTTGATGTTGAGAATGCCGGTCAGATTGTCTTCGGATTTGTCGATCTTTTTCGTTAAGCCCATATCGAGAATCTTGATGGTGCCATCTTTGGTGAGCATCAAGTTTTCGGGCTTGATGTCGCGATGGACGAAGCCTTTTTCGTGGGCATGTTGCAACCCCGATGCCGCTTGAATGGCGATCTTGGCGGCATCGATCGGGCCGAACGGGCCTTTGCGATCGACGACTTGTTCGAGCGTTGCGCCGTCCACATGTTCCATGACGATGTAGTGCGTGCCACCCGCTTGGCCGACGTGGTGAACGCGGACGATGTTGGCGTGGCAGAGCGCCGATGCCGCCCGCGCTTCACGCAGGAATCGCTCGACGGAGGTTTTGTTGTCGGCCAATTCGCGGGCCAACACCTTCACGGCCACTCGCCGTTTCAACATTGCATGTTCGGCCAAATAGACCGTACCCATGCCGCCTTTGCCGATCTGATCCAGAATCCGATACGGCCCGAGTACGAGACCGCGATGCCGACCTGTTAGGAGTTGTTTCGATTGGAACCGCGTGAGAATCCCTTGCTGAACCAGGCTCTCCGCGAATACCCCCGCCTCCGACGGAAAGTCACCCGCCGCGCGAATCGATTCGAGCACGGCCTCGTCGAGGAGCTTGCTTTGCCCCAAGATCGATAGGAACTCAGATTGTTCGCTCACGACAGGCATCGACGACTCCCGGAGGAACCCGCAAACGGATTTTCTCGCTAGTATCATTTAGTGCGCCGTTCGGTGAGGAAGTGCAGAATGGGCCATGTTTTCTCATCGAATTTGCATTTCAAATGAGACGGACGAATGAATCTACGTCGTGGGCATGTATGGCGATCTGGGTGAGTTGCAATCGCGGCTTCCACCTTGTAATCGAACGTTTGCGCAGTTCGGCTGCCTTCTTAGCATTCTTGCGGGACTGGTAACGTAGGCGAATATCGAGAGTCTCATGTTCGTGTCGACGGATACAGGATCAGTTTTCTGCCGCGAACCGTATATCGGAAGGGTTGCGAAATTCGTCGAACGTGCGAGGGCCATCGACTGTGGCGAAACTGTACTTCTACTATTCGACGATGAACGCGGGGAAGTCGACCGCACTGCTCCAAGCGGCGCACAATTACGCCGAACGCGGTATGGCGACGCGACTCTACACCGCCGTGCTCGACGATCGCGCGAGTGGGCGGATCGTTTCGCGGATCGGCATCGGGATGGACGCGAATCCGTTCGACGCGCAGACCGACTTTTGGGCCGAGTGCGTACCGTCGACGCCGAATTGCGTACTGCTCGACGAGGCGCAATTCCTGAGCAAAGACCAAGTGACGCAGTTAGCCCGCATCGTCGATGAAGCGAACATCCCGGTTATGTGCTACGGTTTGCGAACCGACTTCCTCGGCGCACTCTTCCCCGGCAGTGCGGCATTACTCGCCTGGGCCGACTCGCTCGTCGAACTGAAAACGATCTGCTTTTGCGGCCGAAAAGCGACGATGGTCGTGCGCGTCTCGCGGGATGGCGTGGTCGAACGGGTCGGGCAGCAAGTCGAGATCGGCGGGAACGATCGCTACGTTTCGCTTTGCCGCAAGCATTTCTCCGACTCGCTACGAACCGGCAAGACCGACGGTTGGGATCCCACGCCGGAACGTAAACTGTGAAGATGCGACACACGGGAGTACGCGCGATGCCGACGATTTTGATTGTGGACGATAGTACGCTCCAACGCCGTCAATTGCAGACGATCCTTTTGCAGGCCGGTTACGCGGTGACGCAGGCGAGCAATGGCCGTGAGGCATTGGACATCGTTCGGCGCGATCCGCCGAGCGCGGTCGTGACCGACATTCACATGCCAGAGATGGATGGCATCGCACTCGTCGGCTACCTCCGCAAAGAAATCCCGGCGGTACCCGTGTTGGTGACGACCGACTTCGGCAACGAGGACTTGGCCGTGCGGGCACTCCGCGCCGGTGCGTCGAGTTACGTGGCCAAGAAGCACTTGGCACGCGACATTCTGGAAATTCTCGACGAGCTATTATCCGTAGCCACGATCAAGCAACAGGAAGCGTTTTTCCTCGACCGGCTGACGGTCGCCGAGAATGAATTCACGATCGAAAACAACCCCGATCTGGTCGCGCACGTCGTGTCGCACGTCGAGTCGCTGATGCTGCAAATGCGGATTTTCGACGAATCCGAACACGTCCAAATCGGCGTGGCCGTCCACGAAGCGACGGTGAATGCCATCGTCCACGGCAACCTCGAAATTAGCTCCGAGTTGAAGTCCGGCGACTGGCAGACGTATCACGATACCGTCGCCGAGCGAAACAAAATGGACCCCTACCAAACTCGCCGCGTCACGATCTCCGTGCGGGCCACCCGCGAACCGATGCTGACGATACGCATCGCCGATCAGGGTAGGGGATACGACCCCAACAAGCTCCCCGACCCGACCGACATCGAGAACATCATGATGGGCTGCGGTCGCGGCCTGTTGCTCATCCGCACCTTCTTCGACACCGTCACGCACAGCCCATCGGGCAACGAAATCACGATGGTGAAACGAAAGTCCACGCGAACCGCGTAGGCGCATCCCCAATTCGCCGCGCCGCGTAGGCTTTGCGTAGCGAAGCCTACGCGGCGCGGCTAAACGGGGAATCCGCTGGCTCGCACTCTTCCGGGAACTCGCACGCCTCTTCACACCATGCTTTGAGTAGGTACACGAATTGGATGCTCGTCTCTGATCGCTTGCCTCAATGAGTTCTCATGCCAGCCCACATCGCAAGTTTTGAAGTTGCGCTATTTTGAAAATGCAGGCGTTTCCAAATGTCAGTCTTCCGGCCTGAAGGGCCGGTTCTATCAGCCCAAGGTAAAGCCTTGGGTACCGGATTGCAATATCATCGGGCCTGAAAGGGCCGTTCAGGGTGCAACACTCCTACGCTCAATCCCAGACATAATTTTCGTCCCATGCGACCTCGTAT